>DATBWP010000057.1:0-12787 GCA_036514735.1 Anaerolineales bacterium | reverse complement strand
CCCCAGAGTAGTTCCTCGATGCTAGTCGCGGTTAACCAACAATATGCCTTTGATCGGGATGTTATTCCAGCCGGTGCTGAAATCGCACTGTTTCCTCCAGTGAGTGGAGGCAGCGATTTTCCGACAAGTGTGGCAGTGACCGCAGATCCGCTTGATTTGGACCAATTGCTTGGCAAAATCACATTACCCACGACCGGTGCGGTCTGTTTTTTTAGTGGGGTGGTACGCGGAATTACCCACCGTGACGAAGGGCATGAAACGCAGCGGCTGGAATACGAAGCTTATTTGCCCATGGCTGAGGCTAAAATGCGCCAGGTGGCAGAGGAAATTCGCCGGCGCTGGCCAAAGGTCGAAGGGATCGCAATCGTCCAACGGATTGGCAAATTGCTTCCGGGCACACCAACCGTTTTGATTGCGTGTAGCGCAGCCCATCGAGATACCGGTGTTTTCGAAGCGGCCAGGTATGGCATCGATCGACTTAAAGAAATCGTGCCGATTTGGAAGAAGGAATTTAGCTCACAGGGAGAGGAGGGGGTCGAGGGTGGCTATATTCCCAATCCCAATGACTGGTGAAAGTGACGCGGTTTCATTGCCTCAATTGCCATCGTCCATATCCTGAAACGGGCCTGCCTTATCGTTGTTTATATTGCGGCGGTGTATTCGGGTTGGCAGGCGGGATTGAATACTCGCCAGATCGAATAGAAAAAGAGAAATCACGGCTGTGGCGCTATCGCCATTCCTTTGGTTTGCCAGCGGGAGCGCCCATGGTAAGTCTGGGCGAGGGAGGTACCCCGCTTGTCGAAGGCCAGGGCTTTGGGAAAAAGCTGGCCTTTAAACTTGAATATTTGAATCCCACCGGTTCGTTCAAGGACCGTGGCACAGCCCCACTGGCTAGTTGGTTGCTGGCCCGCAGCGTACCTGAGGCCGTGGAGGATTCCTCCGGTAACGCCGGCGCGTCTTTTGCTGCCTACGCAGCTCGGGCTGGCATTAAGGGACGCGTCTTTGTTCCAAGCTACGCCTCAGGTCCAAAACGGATGCAGATCGAAGCGTATGGGGCAGAACTAGTTCCCATCGATGGTCCGCGCTCTCAGGCTGCAGCCGCCGTGCAGCAGGCTGCAGAGACAGGGGCAGTTTATGCCAGCCATGCATATTTACCCTTTGGCTTACCCGGCATCGCTACAATTTCTTACGAACTAGTGGAGCAACTGGGATCCACACCTGGTTCGATATTGGCTCCGGTGGGGCACGGAAGCCTGTTACTGGGTATCGCGGAGGGGTTCGCAGCTATGAATGCCGCAGGTATAATCCGCCAACTCCCCGTTTTGGTTGGTGTGCAAGCTCGGCCTTGCGCTCCGCTCTGGGCGCTGGCCACGCAAGGAGCTGCTGGTCTGTCTTGGGTAACGGAAGGGGAAACTGTGGCGGAGGGGGTGCGTGTGCGCCAGCCATTACGTGGTGATGAATTGCTGGCCGCCGTAGAAAAGAGCGGCGGTCATTTTGTAGCCGTCGAAGAAGAACATATCTTGCCAGCTCGCGACGCCTTGGCGCTGGCAGGGTTATTGGTAGAGCCTACTTCAGCATTGGTGTGGGCGGCATTACAAGAAGTTGCACGCGATTTGCCTGAACCGGTAGTTCTTATTTTGACCGGTTCCGGGTTGAAGGCTTTATAAAAAGAGGCGAGTAATGACCGAAAAAATTGTAATCACCGGTTTGGGAACCGTTAATGCCTTAGGCAATACGGTGGATGAGACTTGGGAGAAACTCGTCAACGGGGTTTCCGGTCTCGGCCCGCTCACTTTATTTGATACTAGCGAGTACCTGGTGAAAGTGGCGTGCGAAACCAAAGGTTTTGATCCAACGATTTATCTGGATGCCCGCGAAATCCGACGGCGAGATCGGTATGAGCTGTTTTCCGCAGCTGCTGTTTCCCAAGCATTAAAAGATTCTGGCCTTGAAATAACGGATATAAATGCCTCCCGTGTAGGAACCGTGATCTCCGCAGCGATCGGCGGGATCGGTTCTTTGGAAGAAGGCATCATGGATGTCTCCGAGGGCGGACCTCGACGAGCTAGCCCATTTCTGATTCCCATGCTTATGCCTAATGGGGCTGCAGGGTTGGTGGGGATCGACCATGGAGCCAAGGGGCCGGCGCTTTCCGTAGCTTCCGCTTGCGCCTCCGGGCAGGATGGAATAGGCACCGCCTGGCTGATGTTAAAAGCCGGTTTAATCGATGCGGCTATTGCAGGGGCGGCTGAGGCGGCCATCACGAAAACGGCAGTGGCGGCTTTCGATCGGATGCAGGCCATGTCACGTCGGACCGAAGGAACTCCAAGCCCCTTTGACAAGCATAGGGATGGCCTGGTGATTGGCGAAGGCTCGGCAGTGATGATCTTGGAAACGGAAAGCCATGCCAAAGCGCGCAAGGCCAATATCCTCGCAGAACTAGCGGGTTACTCCTCGTCGGCGGACGCCTACCATATCACTGCGCCACACGCCGAAGGTATCGGTGGTTCACAAGCGATTCGCAACGCGCTGGGCACGGCGGGTATCAACGTCACAGAGGTGGACTATATCAATGCCCATGGCACAGGCACGGTCTTGAACGATTTGTCTGAAACCAGAGCGATCAAGACGGTGTTTGGTGAGCATGCATACGATGTGGCCATTTCATCCACCAAGTCCATGACTGGCCATATGATGGGTGCAACCGGAGCGCTGGAGGCGCTAGCTTGCGTGCTCGCCATCCGAGAGGGCATTATCCCCCCGACTATTAATTATGTCGAAGCGGATCCCGAGTGCGATCTAGACTACGTGCCCAATATGGCGCGGGAAGCAAAATTGGAAGTCGCTATCAGCAATGCCTTTGGGTTCGGTGGCCATAATGCAGTGCTGGTAGTTCGCAAATACTCCTAAGCGCATTACAATAGTCGTTTGGAACTGACGGACCGCTAGCCACTCCTGTCTGCAGGGGTGGCTGACGCACCCTGAGTTCCGGGAGGCGCAGCCGTGTCCATCAAGGAAAACCCGGGCCTGGAAACTCCCCAGAGCTTTGTACGCAGACTTAATTTACCTATTGAAGATGCCCGCCTGGTGGGCCGTGCCCTTACCCACCGTTCGTATCTTAATGAGCATAGTGAGGCCTTGGAGGACAACGAGCGCCTGGAGTTCCTTGGAGATGCAGTGCTGGACTTTGCAGTTGGCGCCTGGCTATACAATCATTTTCCAGAGATGTCGGAAGGCGAGATGACCCGTTTACGGGCTGCGTTAGTTAGCACAGACCGGCTTGGAGAATTCGGCGCCCAGATTGAAATTGGCAGGGCTTTGCGGATGGGGCGCGGCGAAGAAGAAAGCGGCGGCCGGACGCGTTCCGCCATGTTATGCAACGCATTTGAGGCGGTGGTGGGCGCAATTTATCTCGACTCGGGTATCGATGCCGTTCAGGCTTTCCTGGACCCATTGTTGGCACAAGGGGTGGCTGGCATTTGGAACGGTGAAGGCGACCGGGATCCCAAGAGCCTATTGCAGGAATGGATTCAGGCGCGGGGCGGTGATGCTCCCATATATCGAATCGTGGCAGAATCAGGTCCGGATCACAACAAGTTCTTCGAAGTCGAGGTTGTGGTTGGCGGACGAACGGTAGGGCGCGGGGAAGGGCGCAGCAAGCAAGCTGCCAGTAAGGTGGCAGCCAAGGAAGCGTTGGTTACTCTGCAGAGTAGGAGGGAGTAAAGAAAAGGACCGGAGATTAGAGCTGGTGATCAATCAATAACGGTTGACAAGCTAACCTCGGTTCCTGGTCCCCTTCATGTTGATGTGAACAATTTACGACTCAAATCCCTGGAATTAAACGGCTATAAGACCTTTGCCAGCCGCACCCTGTTTGAATTTGCGGGGCAAATTACCGCTATCGTTGGCCCGAATGGATCCGGGAAATCAAATATTGCGGATGCCTTGCGCTGGGTGCTTGGGGAACAGTCGTACGTGGTATTACGCGGCCGTAAAACGGAGGACATGATCTTCTCCGGCGCCGAAAAGCGAGCGCGCTCCGGCATGGCTTCCGTAAGCATCACTTTTGACAATAGCGAAGGTTGGCTGCCCATTGATTTTTCTGAGGTTGCTATTACCCGGCGGGCTTACCGCGACGGGCAAAATGAATACCTGATCAACCAGCAGAAAGTACGTTTGAAGGACGTTACTGAACTGCTGTCCCAATCTGCCTTAGCTGAGCGTACTTATACCGTGATCGGCCAGGGGCTGGTGGACACCGCGTTGACCCTTCGGTCCGATGAGCGTAGACGGCTGTTTGAAGAAGCCGCTGGCATCGGACTTTATCGGAGCCGTAAGGACCAGGCCGTGCGCCGCTTGGAGACAACGATGCGCAACCTGGAGCGCGTGGAAGATATCCTAGCCGAGCTACGTCCCCGGGTGCGCAGCCTGGCGAAGCAGGCCGAACGAGCTGAAGAACATTCTCGTTTACGCGCTGACCTGCATGCCACCTTGCGCCAATGGTATGGCTATCATTGGAACCGGGCGCAAGCTGAATTAGGAGCTTTGCGCCAAGAAGCCGATGCCCGTGAAGAAAAATTGAGCCAAACGCGCCAAAATCAAGTTCAACTCAATCAGGAATTGAACGGACTGCGTTCCCGTGCACAAGAATTGCGTGTGCAGCTAAGCGGCTGGCATCGCAAGCTTGCGGAACTGCATGCTAGCCGTGAAGGCGCAGCCAAAGGCCTGGCGGTTGCCGATGAACGGCAACGTGCGCTGGCGGAACGGCGCGAAGCGTTGCGGGAAGAAGGGGAACGGTTGCAAACGGAATTGACCTCGCTGGCAGCCAGATTGCATGAAGCAGAGCAGGATGCGGGGCGATACCAAACCGAAGTGAACGAAGCCAAGGCCAAACTCGACGAAGCTAGCGCCGTGCTGGCACAACGCGTGGCTGTGCGGGATGAAAAACAGGCTAAGGCCCAAGACCTGCGCGATCGCATTGTGCAAATAGAACGGCAACTGAGCAATTCGGCCGCACAGCGACAACAATTAACGGCTCACATTGGGCGCACCCAAACAGAATTGGCCGAACTGCAACGTGCCTTAGCCACTATGGAAATCGACGTTAAAACGTTGAAAGATCAGATCCAACTTTCCGAACAAGCCATTGATCGGGAAGTAAGAGCATTAGCTGGTCTTCAGATTCGGAGAGAAAACACTGAACAGGCGTTTGGAACTGCGCAAGCCGAGTTAAATGAAATTGATCAGCAACGCCGCGAATTGCAGGCTCGTCAGGCGCGTTTGCAGGCGGAAATAAAAGGAATCGAGGATGCTGAATTAGCTGCAACGGGGTTTGCCCAGGGAGCGCGGCTATTGCTGCAAGCATCCAAAGAAAAACGGCTTGGCAGCGGCAACGCCACCTTAGCCCGTGAGCTAAAGGTGCCCGCCGAATATGAAACGGCCATTGCAGCTGCTTTAGGCAACTATCAAGAAGCGGTTTTGTTGACGGAGGAAAAAGACCTTGAAGACGCCCTCGAGCTGCTGGCGGCGCAAAATGCTTCCGGCACATTGCTCCCGCTAAGTGAGTTGCGTTCGCAAGGCCGCCTGTCCGCGAGCGGTGTCGATGGTGTCCTTGGAGTTGCCGCGGACTTGGTTGAGGTGGCTGAAAACGTGCGCCCCGCAGTTGAACTCTTACTAGGAGCTGTGCTAGTGACCCGCGATCGTAAGATTGCGCGTAAGTTGCTGGCCAGCATGCCGGAAGTAAAGCAGGTCGTCACATTACAGGGAGAAGTTTTCCACCGCTTGGGGCAGATAGAGGTTCGTTCGTCCAAGATAGCCATCGCCATGGCGCGGCCGCGTGAAGAGCGCGAATTACTTACGAAACTGAAGAGCACGGAAGACGATTTGGCCGAGATTGAGGTCAAAGCACAAAACTTAGTTGACGGGCTTAGTGTTCTGACTCAGCAGCGGAAACAAACACAAACTGAGCTCGACGAGGCACAGGCTGCCTCGACCAAGTCTCAACGGGACGTTCAACACGACAAACTGGAAGCGACGCACCTGGAGCGGCAACTGGATTGGTTTCGAGGTCAGCAACGAATGTTACATGCCGAGCGCGCTGAAGCAGAAGCACAGATCAGCCAGTTCACTGAAAACGAAAAAATCCTGGCAAGCCAACTTGTTCAGGTCGAACAAGAATTAGAAACCCACTTGCAAACCACGGTGGAAGAACCGGCCGACGAGCAACAAGCCCAGGTGGCTCATTGGGAAATGCGCTTAGCTGTCGCCCAGCGTGCTTTGCAGGAAGCCCAACGCCGTGCCGTGGAACGCCAGCAAACGCTGCAACGGGTCGAAAACCAATTCAACTCGCAGAAGGAACGCAGCGCCGAGGTGGAGGCGCAGCTCCAGGCTCTGGAGGCTGAAAAGAGTGAGCTGGGCAAGCAAGGTGACAATGTGGTTGGAGAATTGGAATCCATCCAAGCTCAGATCGCTCCATCTGAAATCGAATTAGGCGAACTTGAAAAACAGCTGGACCAGCAGCAAAGCCAGGAGAGTCTGGCTCTTCAGGGGCTTAGCGCTGCAGAACGGGCTCATACCCAAGCCCAAATCGCCCTGGGGCGGCAACATGAAGCCTTGGAAGGCCTGCGTAGTCGCATCGAGGACGATTTCGGGCTGGTGGCTTTCCAATATGAGCCGGGCGTTTCCGGCCCCACGCCATTACCCCTGGGCGAACTGGTGGAGCAACTGCCAGTTGTCGAGGTGCTGCCTCCCGAATTGGAAGAGATCTTAAAACAGCAAAGAGTGCAGATCCGCCGCTTAGGTTCGGTCAACCCCGAAGCTCAGCAGGAATACTTGGTGGTCAAAGAGCGTGTGCAAAATATGGAAGAACAAGTACGTGACCTGCGCGCGGCTGAAGGTGATTTGAAACAGGTGATTGCTGAACTGGATATTTTGATGGAAAAGGAGTTCCGCACAACCTTCGATCGCGTGGCTGCCGAGTTTCGCGATATCTTTAGCCGTTTATTCAATGGTGGCTCGGCTAAACTGCTCCTCACCGAAGAGCAGGATATGGCGACCACGGGGATTGACATTGAAGCGCGACTTCCGGGCAAACGCTCGCAACGCCTGGCCCTTCTATCCGGCGGAGAACGCAGCTTGACGGCAGCAGCCTTGGTATTCGCGCTGCTCAAGGCTTCGCCAACGCCGTTCTGCGTGATGGACGAGGTGGATGCGATGCTGGACGAAGCCAATGTGGGGCGCTTTACTGACCTGTTGCATGAATTGGGCAAAACCACCCAATTTGTGGTTATTACCCATAACCGCAATACAGTGCAGGCCGCCGACGTTATCTACGGTGTTACCATGGGTCGCGATACGTCCAGCCAAGTCATTAGCTTGAAACTAGACGAGGTCAGCGAACAGTTCACCCGATAAAGAGAAAAAGCGAGGTGCGAATGGCAGCCGCAAATGGAAAAAAGTTGCACAGGTCCCGTACAAATCGCGTGATCGCCGGGGTGTGCGGTGGGCTGGAAGAATTTTTTGGCATCGACGCCATCTGGTTCCGCATTGGTTTCGTGATTGCTGCGCTACCCGGAGGAGTGCCCGGTATTTTGGCTTACGTGGTCTGCTGGGTGATCATACCGGCTGAGCAATAAAAAAGGCCAGCTAAGCCGGCCTTTTCTTATTGCACACGGTATTGCGGGGGAATGTCGGGCTCATCAGGAGACATGGCCTGCCAATTGTCAAAGATCTCCCAGGCGTATTTTTCCCTCAATCCCTGAACGAATTCCGTCATTTTTTGCTCGCGCAATTGCTCGTACGCGGCCTGGTCCAGCGGCCGATCTTCATGGCCAAGCACCTGGATGATGTGCCAGCCAAAATCCGTTTCCACCGGGTCGCTCAGTTCGCCAATGGAAAGGTCGAAGGCGACAGTGCCGAACGGATCTACCATGGCATCGATTGGGAACCAGCCTAAATCGCCGCCGAAACCTTTATTAGATTCATCCAGCGAGACCTCGGCAGCCAGCGCAGCCCAATCTTCGCCCTGGTCTAGGCCATCCAGCACCTGGATAGCCTCCTCTTCGCTTGCCACCAGGATGTGCCGCGCCCAAACCTGTTCCTGGCTGCGAGGAAGATCTGCTGTAATGTAGTCTTTGATTGCTTCACGGAGCAGCGTGTTATAGATAAAAGCTCGGATGTCCTGCTGGGTCATTCGAACATCGGCTTGATAGCTTTCGTAGAAAGAAGATAGCGCTTGTTCGTATCCTTCCAATGTATATGGCGTCGGGGACAGAGTGGCTGTGGGGCTGGCAACTGGAGTAGCGGATGCCACCGGCGTACTAAACTGGGTTGCCTGCGCAGTTGAGGCCGGTTCTTCGCTTGTGGAACTGGCTTCTGGGGTTGTGGATGCCGTAGGCGTGATGCTGGCTGTCGGTGTTGGCGAGACTAATGCATATTGGGTCTCTGATAACGTCGAGGTAGCTGCCGTAGTGGGAAATTCGAGTGGGGTGGGGGTACCTTCGGGGAAATAGCCCAGGATTTCCCGCAGATCCGCATCGATTTGCTCATCGCTGACTTCGATGCCCAGGCTTTGCGCTTCCAATGCTAAGAGTTTCTCGTCCACGAGCTGATTAATGGTTGTCTCTCCAACCACCTGCGGATCCAGTTGGACGAGAATTTGAAAAAGGGAATTCGAATACTGCTGCTGAAAGGAAGGATCGTCGCCAAAGAACTGCTGGTAAGTGAGATACTCATCGAAAGTTTGTAAATAAGACTCAACCAGGAAGCGACGGGAGAGGCGAGCCCGGGTTATGAACTCACGGCCCTTGATCTCCATTCCTTCAACAACTGCCACCGTTTGGTTGGGATAGATAATCGCATCGACCGCCCAGGTCCAGCCAACCAGGCCGAGCACCAGGGCAACGACAATGCCGGTGCCTATCAGTAACAAGCGGTTCAAGTAACGTTCGCGTTGTAAACCGACCAGTTGTTTGCGCGTTAAAATTCTTGGGTTTGTGGGGGTTTTCGCCATGGCTGAATGCTATCTCGATTTCAATTGATTAAGGCTAAAAGGGAAAAGCTTCTTCGTCACTGCTTGGGAAGGGTTCTTCGCTGTCCGCGCCTGTGTCTGCTTCGCCATCCGCCTTGCCGCGCTTCTCACCCAGCATAATCATCTCGCGGGCAACCACTTCGGCAGCGCTGCGCTTGTTTCCTTCCTCGTCTTCCCAATGGCGCGTCTGCAGGCGGCCTTCGATATAAACCTGCTGGCCCTTCTTCAGATACTGGTTGCAAATCTCGGCCAGGCTGCTCCAGGCCACTATGTTGAACCATTCGGTCTCCGTCCGTCTTTCGCCTTCGGCAGTGGTCCAGCTTCGGCTGGTAGCCACACTAAAGCTGGTGACTGGGCGGCCTGAAGGGGTGTAGCGCATTTCAGGATCGCGGCCCAAATGCCCGATGATCATGACTTTGTTAAGCCCTCTGCTCATCTTTCCTCCAGCATCCAGGGCAACCCCGGCGCGGCTAGGCCGCCTCTGCTTCCTCGTCGGCGGCAACGATCAAGAAACGCATGACCGATTCTTGTAATCGGAATTGGTGCTCCAGTTGCGCACAAAAGCTTGGTTCCATTTGTGCATGGAGCAACACATATTGTCCTTCGCTCTGTTTGTTGATCTGGTAGGCAAGTTTGCGTTTTCCCCAAACCTCGGCTTTTTCGATCTTGCCCGCGCCGTCTGTGATCCACCCCTGGACTTGGCTATTCAATTGTTTAAAAGCCTCGGCATCCAAGTCGGGGTGGGCAATGTAAGTTACTTCATAATTGCGCATAAAAGTGGACTCCTTCCACGGGATTGCCCTCTGGCTTTGCGCCGGCCGAAGAGCGGAACCTTGATTGTGAGCCGAATCTTGTCGGCTGTCGGTGGGTAACTTAGGGGGCAGATTGTAGCACGGGGAAAACCATTTGAGTAGCCGCTTGACTATTTATTGGCAGAACTCACCAGGCCAGCAATTGTTCCATCCGAGACTGGATGGTGGACACACTTGGGATCAGAGTGTTCATTAATGCAATATTGAACGGGATAGGAGTATCCGGGACGGCAACCCGTTGAATGGGTGCATCGAGGAAAGTAAAACAATCTTGTGCCAGAGTGGCGGCGATCTCGGCGCCAAAACCAGCCGTGAATCCGTCCTCATGGGCGATCAAGCATTTGCCGGTTTTCTGCACTGAGGCGAGTACCGCCTGTTTATCCCAGGGGGTAATAGTGCGCAAATCGAGCACTTCCACTCGTTGGCCGAAGGATTTTGCGGCCTCCATGCAGCGGTGCAACATCTCTCCCCAACTCACCACCGTGAGTTCGTCGCCAGGTTGGATGATGGCTGCCTGCCCGTAGGGCAGCATGTAACCGTCTCCAGGATAAGGACGGCGACCCGGTGGAGTGTCGTAAAGCGCTCGGTGTTCCAGGAACAGAGTGGGATTCTGTCCGCGCAAAGCGCTGCGCAACAGACCTACGGCATCGCTTGCGGTGGAAGGCATAGCAACTTGCCAACCAAGGCTGTGGGCATAAATAGCTTCCCCAGAGACGGAATGCCAGGGATCCCCTGTTTTTTTGCTGTGTCCGACCGGTATACGGATCACAACAGGCGCAGAAAACTTGCCAGCCGTGCGCCAACGGATCCAACCGGTGTCGTTGATTTGTTCCGTTGCCGGGTCGGCGTATTTGCGGAACTGGATTTCAGGCAGGGGAGTTAAACCGGCCAATGCCATGCCTGAGGCGCGCCCGACGATTCCCTCTTCGGAAAGCGAGGTGTCGAACACGCGGCGCGATCCATACTTGCGCTGCAAGTCAAGCGTGACGCGATGAACCCCTCCGCGCGGCCCAACATCTTCACCGAAGATAAGCAGATGTGGATTGAGATCTAGCTCTGCTTCCATGGTGCGGCGGATTGCCTCGGCCATGTTGATGCGCGGTCCGCTGCTTAGGGCTTGTTTGGAGTAGTCCATAGGCGGCTTATTTAAGCTGGGGGGCACCATGGCAGCATGCTCCCCTGATGAGAATAAGTGTTGCCGCCCGGAGTCTAATGGAGGTGAAGCTTTCTGGTTTGCTTCAAATAATTGTTCACGTACCTCGGCTACGACACGTACCCGTAATTCCTGGTAAACAGAGACCCCCACAATACTTCGCATAGCCACAAGAGGATCTTTCTTGCTTTCATCTTCTATTTGTTTATTCCTCTTGTAGGCAGATTGATCTTCGCCGAAGGTATGGCCTGTTAAGCGCGGGACTTGTAAGCGAAGCAATACTGGCCCTTGACCATCGCGAACCAACCTGACGGCCTTGTTAACTAAAGTAGCGGTTGAGGCGGGATCGGTGCCAATACCAGTAAGAACTAGCAAGTTTTTGAAGGAACCAAGGTTCGCACTGATATCCCCTCCAGGCGTTTGGAAAATACTTGGGACAGAAATACCATAGCCATTGTCTTCAATAAAAAACAACATGGGAAGCTTAAGCGTAGTCGCAATATTCAGGGAAGCCCAAAAACCGTTGGTTGCGACCGACCCATCACCGCCTAACGCCACGGCCATAGCGCCTTGCCAGGTTTTGTCCTTTAGTTCGTCTTGATAATAGGTGATCGCCTGGGCCCAGCCTGCAGCCGGCGTATATTGGGCGCCAACATCACCCGAGGACGGTAGCACGGTCACGCCGCGACGGGGTGGTAGGGAGTACACCACGCCCACATCGCGCCCTTCTGAAGGGGAGCCGGTTAGCGCCAGATCGGCAGAAAAGGCCTCTTGCGGGGTGAATCCAGCGGTGAGCATGAAGGGCCGCGAGCGATAATACACCGTCGCCGCGTCATGTTCATGCGTCAGTTGCAGGCCAAGTAAGACCTGGCCCAATTCGTGACCCTTGGCGGAAAATTGATAGATGACTTTTCCCGAAGGCGCTAATTCGGCTTCTTCTATTTCATCAATGGCACGCGAGGTGAGCATAAGTCGCGCCACTTGGACCCAGTCCACACTTTTTGAGGTAGTTTTTGCTTTTTGGCGAATTTTTGTATTGACAGCCATGGTTTATTCGGTAAATTCGAGTTCGAATTCCAGATCCTCGTCCCAGCCTTCCCCCCGGCGCAATTCAATGTCCCCGAATAAAGCCTCCTGCCGAGCGGCAATACGGAAGCGGCGCACAAGCTCCAACACCGCCAGAAAAGCTACGATCACATGCACCCGCTCAGGAGCCTTGGAAATAAATTCTCTGAAGCGGACGACGGGAGAGGTTTTGAAAGCCGTAACCAATAGCTTGATTTTGTCCCGAATTCTGATCTTGGGTGCAGCCACCACGGTTGCCAGGGGGACCCTCAGATCCTCTTGGCTAAAAACCCGTATTGCGGTTTCATGCAGGTCTCTCATGGTCACATCGCTGAGATCCAGCCGCCCTTCGACTTTAGGTGGGGGTGCCATACGCAAAAAAGATCGTAGGTCTGCTGCCTGTCGTTCCGCGAGATGGGCGGCTAAGGTCTTGAATTTCTTGTAGAGGATGAGCTGTTGGACCAAAGCTTCCCCCGGGTCCTCCTCATCCGGCTGGCGCACGACTGGGCGAGGTAGCAACGCTTCAGACTTGATTTGCATCAGGCGCGAAGCTACCACCAGGAACTCCGAGACGCGTTCAGCCCTTAATTCTTTGAGAGTGCGCATGTAAGCCAGGAACTGGTCGGTGACTTTTGCCAGGGATAACTTGGTAATATCCAGCTCGGCGCGTTCAATGAGTTGCAGCAAAAGGTCCAGAGGCCCTTGGTAAACTTCTGTCTCTACTGTATA
>DATBWP010000056.1:0-15255 GCA_036514735.1 Anaerolineales bacterium | reverse complement strand
GAGCTCACCGGTTACAACGGGGTGCCGCACCTGCTCACCCCGGTGGTGGTGGAAATTGACCGCGTGGTAGGCATCCTGCAATGGATCACGCACGAGATGGATAAGCGCTATCACAAATTTGCCAAGGTGGGGGCGCGTCATATCAGTGACTACAATGCGCACCTCGCCCAGGATGGCGGGGACATCCTGCCCTATTTGGTGGTGATCATCGATGAATTAGCCGATTTGATGATGGTGGCCCCCGACCAGACCGAGCGCCTGCTGACCCGCATGGCCCAGTTGGCCCGCGCCACCGGCATCCATCTGGTCATCTCTACCCAGCGCCCCTCCGTGGATGTGGTTACCGGTTTGATCAAAGCCAACTTTCCGGCGCGCATCGCTTTTGCAGTGGCCTCCGGCACGGACAGCCGCGTAATTCTCGACCAACCCGGCGCCGAGCGCCTACTCGGCCGCGGCGACATGCTGTTCCAGCCGCCCGACGCGCCGGCCCCGGTGCGCCTGCAGGGCGTGTACCTGGCCGAAAGTGAGATCTTGCGCATCGCTAGCCACTGGCGCGCCTTTGCCGGCAGCGCCGCCGAGCCGGCCCGCTTCCACGCCGCGGATGCCCCGCCGGAAGGTGTGCCGCTCAAACAGATCCCCATCTGGGATGAGATCGAGCAGATCCAGGATGAAGCCGATCAGGATCCCTTGTTCAATGACGCTGTGGACTTAGTGCGCCGTCGCAACCAGGCTTCCATCTCCATGTTGCAGCGGCGCATGGGCATCGGTTACACGCGAGCGGCGCGCATCATCGAGCAAATGGAAGCCAAGGGCATCGTGGGTCCGTCCAGGAGCGGCGCCCAGCATCGCCAGGTGCTGGATTATGGCGGTGGAGATGCGCCGCCGGTAGGGGAGTAATTAAGTCGACAAAAGAGCCGCCCGTCTTCGGGCGGCTCTTTTCAGCAATCGCAGTCAACCGGCCTGACGCCCAACATCAGGTCCAGGGCCACTTCCTCGCCCTGGCGCAACACGGTTAAGTTGATCGTGTCCCCCGGGCCGGTATTGGCCAGCAGGTAGGCCGCCAGATCGGTGGATGAACTCACGTCCCGGCCATCCACGCCGATGATTAGGTCGCCTTCCAGCAATCCGGCTTGTTCGGCGGGCCCGCCGGCGATCACCTTGCGTACATAGGCGCCGATCGTGCGGTCCAGGCCGAACTCAGTAGCGGTGGTTAGGTCCAGCTCGGTGAGGCTGGCAATGCCGAGATAAGGATATTCGTAATGGCCGTTGGCGACCAGTTCGGGCACGATGCGCTTCACCACGTTAGAAGAAATGGCGAAGCCGATACCGGTGCTGAGAGTGTTGTTGTCGATGCTGAAATAGAAAGTGCGGATGGCGCGGTTTACGCCGATTACCTCTCCGTTTAGGTTGAGCAGCGGGCCACCCGAATTGCCGGGGTTGATGGCTGCATCGGTTTGGATCAGATCGCCCACGGCAAAGATATCCTCTCCGCCCTCCGGGACGCTGCTAAGCGAAGGCAGCGTGCGCGCCAGGTTGGACACGATGCCGGTGCTCATGCTGCCGCCCAACCCGAAGGGGTTGCCTATGGCGATCACCAATTGGCCCACCTGTACCTGGTCGGAATCGCCCAGCACCAGGGGCACCAGTTGCTCTGCCGGCACATCCACATCCACCACCGCCAGATCGGAATCTTGATCGGTGCCGATCAGGGTGCCTTCCGCCCTGGACCCATCTTGGAAGACGACTTCAATATAGGTGGCCCGTTCAATCACGTGATAATTGGTGACAATGTGCCCTTCAGTGTCGATCACAAAGCCCGACCCTTGCTTAGGCCCAATGGGAGTGACTAACTGCAGGGAAACCACCCCCTGGCTCACCGCCTGGTACAGCGAAACGAACGCGTCCTGTTGCTGAGACAGGTCGGACGAAATGACGATGCCCGGCATGACTGCATCGGCTGCGTTGGCGGTGATGGTGGCGCTGGGAGTTTGAGGAGCTTGGCCTCCCAATGAGCCTAATTGGCAGGCCAGGGCGCTGATCACCAGGATATTGATGACCAGGTAAGCGCTGAGACGAGTCCTGTTTTCCATAGCGAATCACCTTCGGTTTTGCCCTGGGTGCGATTCGGCTCTTCGAGCTACTATCGAAGAATGGTCTTGTGGCGCTTAGGTGTTCAGGTTTAATTTCGGAGTGGCGGCGAGGCGCCCAGATTAGGTATAGAGTACACTAAAAAAGCCGCCACAGGGCGGCTTTTTTTATATTTCTAATCAAACTGGTTGGCTTATGGCCGTGCCCCGAGCACTAGATCGATAATCAGCTCTTCCCTATCTCGAATGATGGTCAATTCAACGGTCTCCTCAGGGATTTTGTGTTTGAACAGGTAGGAGATCATTTCGTCGAAGCTCTTGACCGGGAAGCCGTCGATAGCGATGATGAAATCACCTGCTTGCAGTCCCGCTTTGTCGGCAGGCCCATTCTCGGAAACTCGGGTGATGAGGGCGCCATCGGTTCGGTCAAGGCCTAATTCCTGAGCATCTGCAAGGCTTAGGTCTGAACGGCTGGTAATGCCAAGGTAGGGGTAATCGTAATGCCCTTCAGCGATCAGGGTGGGAACCACGCGTTTGACCATGTTGCTGGACACAGCAAAACCAATGCCGGAATTCAGCGCGTTGCCATCCTGGGCAGTGCTATAAGTGCGAATGGCGCGGTTTACGCCGACCACTTCGCCTTGCAAGTTGAGCAGCGGGCCGCCGGAATTGCCGGGATTGATGGCCGCATCGGTTTGGATCAGATCTCCAGCGCTAAAATAATCGCCACCTTCCGCCTCGTTCAATGATTCCAACGAGCGACCGAGGCTGGAGACGATGCCGGTGCTCATGCTGCCGTGCAGCCCAAAGGGATTGCCGATGGCAACCACATATTGGCCTACTTGCAAGGCATCTGAATCGCCCAAGGTTTGCGGATGCAGTTCAGATTCGGGCACATCGACCTTGATCACGGCCAGATCAGAGTCCTGGTCTTCCCCGATCACTTCACCGACCGTCTTTAGGCCCGATGGAAAGGCCACTTCAATATAATCACCACCTTGCACCACGTGGTAATTGGTGACGATGTGACCCTCAGTATCGTAAACAAACCCCGATCCTTGCTGGCCGCCTGTGTCTGAGCTGACCGTGATAGACACTACTCCCGGGCTGGCGGCTTGATACAAAGAGATCAGCGCTTGCTGTTCGGAGACCAGGTCTTGAGAGACCTGAATGGACGCCGGCGTCGCTTCCAGCGATTGCAAATCTGTAGGCGATCCGACACCGAACGGGTTAAACGCGAATTGGCAGGCTAGTGCGCTAAGTGCCAGCACGCCAGCTGCTAAAAGCATGGGGCGAATTTTTGTTTTTTTCATCTCGATCCTTCTTATTGCGGTGTTCAAGTTTTGGACTGGGCGGCCAATTTCTCGAATAAGTCACGTTGTTCAGGGGTGAGATTCTTGGGTATGCGCACTTTGATCTTTGCGAACAGGTCACCGCGCACTTTGGTATTACCCAATTTGGGTAAGCCCTTTCCTTTTATACGGATAGACTGCCCTGGTTGAGTGCCTGCGGGGACCTTGAGGATAACATCTCCATCTAGAGTTGGCACGCGCAGTTCGCCGCCCAAGACGGCGGTGTACAGATCGGTCTCCACTTCGGTGTGTAAATCTTCGCCGGAGAGTGTGAAACGCGGGTCTTCTGCTATGTCGACCACCAGGTAGATATCGCTGCCCTGGCCGCCGCGGCCTGCGGGGCCAGCGCCCGCCATGCGGATGCGGGAGCCGGGGCGCACGCCCGCGGGGATTTTGACTTCCAGGCGCTTCCCATCCACCTGCATCAAGCGCGTGCCGCCCTGATAGGCCTCCTGCAGGCTGATGGTCACCGGCTGCTCATAGGCGGGCTGGCGGGCAGCGCCGGAGCGGGCCTCACCAAAGCCGCCCAGGCCGCCGAAGATCTGCTGGAAGAATTCGGAAAAGCCGCCTCCCTGCCCGAAAAGGTCTTCCATATCCCCGGAATATTCCACGCGCACGTTACCTGGCCGACCCGTTGACCACTGGCTCCAGTTGAAGCCTCCGGCAGGGGCTCCCTGCTGTTGCCATTGCGCGTATTCGCTGCCGAGGCGGTCGTAATGGCCGCGCTTCTCGGGATCGCTGAGTACCTGGTAGGCCTCGTTGATCTCTTTGAATTTACTCTCAGCTTCTTTGTTATTGGGATTGCGATCGGGGTGATGTTGTAAAGCCAGTTTGCGGTAGGCTTTTTTTATCTCAACCTGGCTGGCTTGCCGGCCCACCCCTAACACTTTGTAATAATCCTTATATTCCATAGGGGGCTCGAGATTAATTGTATGGGCGAACCACTCTGAGTCAATGACACACCCAAGGGATTAATAGAACTCTAACAGCTCAACCGTGCTATGATTCCGTGGCGTGCCAAAGCGATTGCTGCTCGCACTTGCCAATCCCACGCTCGCCAGGCAGGCGGCAACAGAAATCCTGGCGCCGGCTGGATATGGGGTAAGCCAAGTCTATGACGCGGCCGGTTTGCGCGCCGCGCTCCGGGTTGGCAGGCTGCCCGATCTTCTCTTTCTTTCCGATACCTTGCCAGGTGGCGAAAGCGTGGACCTCATCCAGGAGTTGATGACGGCCCACCCCACGCTGCCGGTGGTGTTGATCACCCAAAAAATATCCCCAACCAGGCTTTTGCAAGCCATCCAGGAAGGGGTGGTTGATGTGTTGGCCTTGCCTCTGGAGCCGGAGGCAGTGTTAGCGGCCGCCAGCCGGGCAGCCACCCGCAGGAAGCTTTTTGAGGGCTGGCTTAAGCGCGAGACTGGCAAGATCACCGTCCCGCTGAACCGCCGCCTCACTGAAATGGAAGTCATTTTGCGCCAGGTGAATGATGGGGTGCTGGTGCTCGATATGCAAAATCGGGTAATGATGGCCAACCAGGCTTTGCGGCAAACCTTTGGGTTGGGTGACGAAAATTTTTCCGGCAAGCCAGTCGAACAGGTATTCAGCAACCCTGCTTTTCTGGAAGCGCTAAAGGATCAGAAGACGGATGGATACCGGCACGAGGTGCAAAACCAAGCTGGGCGCGTTTTTTATGTTCGCGTTTCACGGGTACCGGATATGGGCACCGTGGCCAGCCTGCACGATATTAGTTATCTCAAAGAATTGGATAAGCTGAAAGGGGATTTTGTCAATACTGTTTCGCACGATCTACGTTCACCGCTTACTGCCATCCTTGGGTACGTGGAATTAATCGAACGCGCCGGCAAGGTTACCCCGCAGCAGGAAGAATTCATACAGCGGGTAAAGAACAGCGTGCACGCCACCACTGGTCTGATCGACGACTTATTGAAGTTGGGCCGCGTGGAAGTGGGTTCCCTGGACGAACTGACCCCGGTGAATATGAAATTAGTCGTGGTGAATGCCATGACCGCCTTACAGCCCCTGGTCCAGGAGAGGGGCCAGACGCTGCATCTGGGCAAAACCGGGAACTATCGGGCGGTACTTGGCAGCCGAACACAGTTGAGCCAATTAGCGGACAATCTGCTCAGCAATGCCATCAAGTACACCCAACCGGGTGGCAAGATCCGCGTGACTCTGAGCGAGGAGCAAAACCAGCTCATCTTGCGCGTGGCCGACAATGGCCCAGGCATCCCCCTGGAGGAACAAAGCCACATCTTCGAGAAGTTCTATCGAGCCAGCAATGTGGACAAGGAGACCCAGGGGACCGGATTAGGGCTGGCTATCGTTAAGACCATTGTGGATAACCATCGCGGCCGCATTTGGGTGGATTCGAAAGCGGGAGAGGGTTCTATGTTTACCGTGGTACTGCCAGTGGTTGAAGAATAAGAGGTCAATTTGACCTTGACGAGATGTTTTTTAATCTCCAGTCTGTTCAATAAACGTTCGTATCATCCCGATCCCTTCATCAATATCCCCATATTCCACTATTTGTATGCCAGGCATCGTATTGCCGGTCAGCATTTTTGAGACCCGCGCCCCGCGCCGATAGAGGCATAGCACGGGCTTGCCGCGTTCCAACGCGTAACTGATCTCATAGCCTACTCCATGCGAGGGCGTGCTGACCTCTGCCACCAGCGCGCGGCTCTCATCGATCCAACCAGTATCACGTCGGTAAACCTTGTTGGGGTTAGGGGAACCTTCCATTTCCGCCCAGCCCGGGCCGGCGTTCATGGCCGTGGGCACTTCGTGCCCGTCGGCCAGCAGCGCGGCAACGAAGCGCTGGTAGGCGACCTCATCCTGGCGGCCGCCCACAATGGCGCACGCAAAGTAGATCTTCATTTTGATTCGGTGTAGCCCTCGGGATGTTTGCTGTGCCAGTCCCAAGCCGTGGTGATGATCTCTTCCAGGCTTGAATGTCTGGCTTCCCAGCCCAAGTCCTTTTGGATGCGGGCAGGCGAAGCCACGAGACGGGCTGGGTCCCCCAAGCGCCGCGGCGTTTCCAGGGAGGGAATGGAGTGGCCGGTCACCCGCCTGGCCATCTCGATAACCTCCAGGACTGAATAGCCGCGTCCGCTGCCGATGTTGTAGATCAGCTTGTCGTGCTGATCCAGTTCATTCAAAGCCAGCACGTGCGCCGACACCAGGTCAGCCAGGTGGATATAGTCTCGGATACAAGTGCCATCCGGCGTGGGGTAATCCGAGCCGAAGATGGCCACGCTTTCGCGCTGGCCGAGGGCCACGCGCAACGTTAATGGGATCAAGTGGCTCTCGGGTTGGTGCGCTTCGCCGCGGTTGGGCAGGGCACCGGACGCGTTGAAGTATCGCAGTGAGGCGTAACGCAGCCCATGGATCTGCTGGTAACTGCTGAGGACCTGCTCGATCATCAGCTTTGTATGGCCGTAAGTGTTTTGCGGACCCAGAGGCGAATCTTCGTGTAAGGCTTCTTCGCTGGTGAGATAGACCGCTGCGCTGGACGAAAACACAAAGCGCGGGATGCCAGCCTGGTGCACCATCTCGACGAGTTGGACGGAAGCTTCCAGGTTGTTGCGAAAATATTTTCCCGGGTCGAGCATGCTCTCGCCGGCTTCGATAAAAGCAGCGAAGTGCAGGACGGCGTCGAACTTCTTCTCGCCCAGCGCGGCGCCCAGCGCGGCGCTATCTAGGAGGTCACCGCGCAAGAACCTGGCGCCCTCAGGGACGGCGGCGCGGTGGCCGGTGACCAGCGAATCGTAGACGGTGACCTGGTGGCCCTGCGACAGCAGCTCGGCCGCCACGGCCGAGCCAATATATCCCGCTCCCCCGGTGACAAAGCATTTCATCGATCAGTCCTCGTTTTTCTTAACTGCTTGCAGTTTGGCAAAAGCCGCCAGCACCTTTTTTAGCCCCACATCTTCGAAAAAGATATCCACTACTTCATCGTCGTCTTGAATGCGGCTGTTGAGCACCATGCCTTCCCCCCAGGTGGGGTGAAGCACGTTCATGCCCGGCTTGAATTTCTGCACGGTAGCCGGCACGGCTTTCTCCGGTCGCAGTTCCCAGCGATCGGGGCGCAGGGGTTGCTCCCGGCGCGACTGGTTGCCGCCTTCGATAAGCTCATCCGGCAGGTCTTCCAAAAAACGCGAGGGCAGCACGGCTTCGGCATAACCATAGTTGGTGCGATAGATGTTGTGAATCAGGATGAGTTCGTTCTTGGCGCGAGTGATGCCCACATAGAACAAGCGGCGTTCCTCGGCCATTTCTTCCGGGTCGTCAAACGAACGAGAGTGAGGCAACATGCCCTCGTCCAGTCCGGTGATAAACACTACGGGAAATTCCAAGCCTTTGGCTGTGTGCAAAGTCAGCAGCGTAGGCACTTCGGCGGCCTCGTCCATGGTGTCCTGGTCGGAGATCAGCGCAATAGTTTCCAGGAATTCGCCGATCGTGCGGCCTTTGTATTCTGACGCCAGGCGGCGCAGTTCCTGCACGTTGTCCCAGCGGTCCACGCCTTCCTCCTCCGGGCCTTCGGCGAGCAAGTAGTCGTGATAATTCACGTCGGCCAGGATACGGTCCATCAATTCCATGGTTTCAGCCTTAGCCGCCAGGGCATGCCATTTTGCTAGCAGGGCGCCTAACGAAGCCATGGCCTGCACGCTGACCGCGGGCAGGCTAGCGAACAGCGGGTTTTGCGGCTGGGCGCCCAACTGCATGATCAGCAATCCCGGGGTGGTCTTATTCGCCAGCGCCAGCGTGCGCAGGGCGGCCTGCGCCTTGATGCCGATGCGCCGTGACGGCACATTGATCACGCGCCCCAGGCTGGCTTCATCGCTGGGGTTGTAAGCCAGGCGCAAATAGCTCAGCACATCTTTCACTTCGCGACGACCGTAGAAGCGTTGGGCGCCAACCAGCTTATAAGGCAGGTTGGCTTGCAGGAAAGCTTCCTCGATCAGGCGGGATTGGGCGTTGACGCGATACATCACGGCAAAATCGCCGGGCTTGGCTTTTTCGGCCGCCACTGCCGAGGCGATCTGCTCCACGATGTAGCGCCCGGCTTCCTGCTCGTTGAGGGTTAGATGAAGCCTGATCTTCTCGCCCTGCCCGCGCTCGGTAAAAAGCTGCTTGGGTGTGCGGTAAGGGTTGCGTACGATGACCGCCATGGCGGCATCCAGGATGCGCTGAGTGGAGCGGTAATTTTGTTCCAGCAAGATAACCTGAGCATCCTTATAATCCCGCGCAAAGCGCATCACATTGCGATAGTCGGCTCCCCGCCAGCGATAGATGGACTGATCGGTATCACCCACTACGTAGAGGTTGTGGTGAAAAGAAGCCAGATGCTTCAGCAGCGCGTATTGCGCCTGGTTGGTGTCCTGGAACTCATCGACTAGCACGTGCTCGAAGCGCTGGGCATATTTGTTGCGCACTTCAACGTTGTCCTCCAACAACTTAGCCGTCCACAGCAACAAGTCGTCGAAGTCCAGCGCGTTGCTGGCAAGCAGCATTTGCTGGTAGCGCTGGTAGACGCGCGAGACGACTTCGTCACGATAACTGTTGATGGGCAGGTCCTCTGGCAGCAGCAGTTCGTTCTTCGCCTGCGAAATGCGGGCGTGCACGCCTAGCGGGGAGTGTAATTTGGTATCGATATTGAACTCGCGCAGGGCATTGCGCACCAGGCCAAGTTGGTCATCACTGTCGTAGATGACAAAATTTTCGGTAAACGGAAGGGAAGCAGCCTCTACCCGTAAAAGGCGGGCACAGACCGAATGGAAGGTGCCCAGGCTCAGGCCCCGGGGTTTGCCGTTTAGCAGGGTCTCCACCCGGTTGGCCATTTCTCGGGCGGCTTTATTTGTGAAAGTTACCGCAAGGATGTGATAGGGCTGGACCCCAAGCTGGCTGATGAGATAAGCGATACGGTGAGTCAGCACCCTGGTTTTTCCGGAACCGGGACCTGCGAGCACCAAAACCGGGCCTAAACCAGCGGTCAGTGCTTGCTGTTGCTGGGGATTAAGGCCGGCAGCCAGTTCGAGCATGCGAGGATTGTACTGTATGGCTTGCGGTGTACAATAGAAGCCTATTGACGCGCAGCACCTTGCCTGTATATAGTGTCTGAGGAGACGGAGAATTCCGGAGGTCAAGATGGAACGCAAAATAGGCGAAATTACTCACTTCTTTGCCGGACCCAGCGCAGCCGTGCTAAAACTGACGTCCCGGCTAAAACTCGGGGATGAGGTCCATATTTTAGGGGCCACAACCGACTTCAATGAAAAGGTCACCTCCATGCAGATCGACCATCGGGAGGTGGACAGCGCCTGGCCAGGCGATGATGTGGCTATCCTGGTCAAAGACCGCGTGCGCGAAGGCGATGAAGTCTTCATCATTGAAGAAGAAGTCCCGGCACAACCTTCGTGGATCAGTTCCACACCGACGCTGGCGCCTAAGGCGACGCCCGCCCCTGCACCCAAACCAGCCGCGCAACCCAAACCGGTAACCAAGGCGAAACCAAAGGCAAAGCCGAAGGCCAAAGCAAAGACAAAAGCGAAAGCCAAACCAAAGGCCAAGGCGAAGACAAAGGCCAAACCGAAAGCGAAAGCAAAGGCAAAAGCCAAGAGCAAGGCCAAGCCGAAGAAAAAGAAGAAGTAGAATTCGTTAGTATTTGAACCAAAACCTGGGCTCCGGAATCTGAAGCCCAGGTTTTATTTTTATCGGAATGTATAATCTCAACCATGTGGCTTGGAAAAAACTTCACTGCGTTGCTCGTAATCACTGCTTTCGTCTCGGCATGCGGCCCCACAACGTTGAGCCCCGAACAAATAGAGGCCACCGCGCGCGTGCTTGTCGCTCAACGCTTCACCCAGGAGCACATCGTCGCTCCCAGCAGTACGATAGCGCCAAGTGCTACGCTGGTGCTCAGCTCCACAGCCACGGAAAGGCCGAGTGAGACGATCCCGCCTTCGCCAACTATTGAGCCGACCCACCTGCCAACCTGGACGCCCTTTGGCCAAATGAACTCCGTAGATTTTGCCACCGCCAAGGCGGATAAAACGGATCTCAACGCGCCTTTATTTCTCGATAACCGCAGCGGGGAAACCATCCGTTTTATTATTACTTCCCCGGTTTATCAGGAATATGAATTCAGTAGCAGCATGACCATCATCGTACATGAGGCGACCTATACCTACCAGGCCTGGATCGGTAAGAAAGGACCGATCAACGGCAGCTTTACCATCACCAATGGAGACAAACATGTGCTCAGTTTTTATGATGATAAAGTAGGTTTCAAGACTCCCTGATGGCCGCATCCTGGAATCTACTCACCCATCATTGGGCAGTGGATCTGCTGAGAGGGCAGTTGGCTGCTGGTCAGCTGAGGCATGCTTACTTGTTTACCGGTCCCGCCGGCGTTGGCCGGCGCACTCTGGCCTTGCGCCTGGCCCAGGCGCAGAACTGCACCAATCCGCCCGCCCCCGGTGAGTTCTGTGGGGACTGCCGAGCCTGCCGCGGGTTTGCCAGCATGCAGCATGCAGACCTCTTGTTGCTGCAGCGGCAGGAAGGTGACCGCGAGATCAGGGTGGGCGCGGTGAGGGAATTGAGTCGAGCCTTGTCACGCACGCCCCTGGAGGCGCGTTCCCAGGTGGCGTTGCTGCTTAACTTCGAACAGGCCAGCGAAGAAGCCGCCAACGCCTTACTGAAAACCTTGGAAGAGCCCAGCTCTTCGGTGCTTCTTTGCCTAACCGCCCCGGATGTGGATAGTTTGCCTGAGACAATTGTCTCGCGGTGCGAAGTGATTCGCCTGCGCCCTGCGCCGGTTACACAGCTGGCGGGCGAACTCAGCGCGCACCTCGGCATCGAGCCTGAACAAGCTACCTTGCTGGCCAGCCTGAGCGGTGGGCGGCCGGGTTTGGCCGTGCATCTGCACAGCCAGCCCGAGACCCTGCAGCAGCGGGATGAATGGTTAGATGCTTGCCAGCAGCTACTCACGGCCAATCGCCTGGAGCGATTTGCCTTTGCCGATCAAGCCAGCAAAGACCGTGAAAGGTTGCGTACCCTGCTGCTGGTTTGGCTTTCGTTCTGGCGGGATGTCCTTTTGCGATCGGCGGATTCGAGGGCGGCTTCCGCCAACCCCGATCGCGAAGAGCAGCTAAACACCCTGGGGCTGCGCTTGACCCCCCAGACCGTGCGCCGCTGGGTAAGCGCCCTCGAGCGTTCCCTGGAACAGCTCACAACCAACGTGAACGCCCGCCTGGCCATGGAAGTGTTGCTGCTCGACCTTCCCAACCTATAGATAACCTGTTCAAATCTTCTAGGGGATAGCTATGCTATACTCGTTTGGAACGGCGTTCCTCTCCTCGCCGGGCGCTTAAATTCACAATCATGGCTACCCAAGCTTTGCGTGAGGGAGGGCGTACCCAAGCCACCCTCGACCTGCTGTATCACATCAGCCGCGAACTAGCTGCCGCGCTGGAGTTACGCGTGGTCTTGGAACGCGTCATCAAGCTATCCTTGCAGAACGTCAGCGGCAGTAGCGGGTCAATTATTGTGTTAGATGACCAGGGATCTGCTCTCGATTCCATTATTGTGGTCAAAAATAAGGTCATTCAAGAGACTAACGAGCAGCTGAAATTTACTTTAGAGCAAGGTTTGGCAGGTTGGGTGCGGGAGCATCGTCAGCCCGCGCTGATCCCAGATACAAGCAAGGACCCCCGCTGGCAACGTCCCCTGCGGGGCGAGGAGACCAAAGCCGGCCCCAAGTCTGTGGTCAGCGCCCCTTTGATCGTGCGTGACAAGCTGGTGGGTGTGATGACCCTGGCGCACCCCGATCCCGGATTTTTTAACGAAGCGCACCTCAACCTACTGCAAACCATTTCAGATCAGGCGGCGTTTGCCGTGCTCAATGCACGCTATTACGCCGAAAGCCAGCGACGGGCAGCCATCATGACTGCCATCGCCGATTCCGCTCGCGCCATCGGCGCCAGCTTACAGCTCGACGAGGTGCTCCAGACCATCTTGGAACAGACCACCCGAGCCCTAAAGGTGGAAGCCGTATCCCTGGCTTTGATAGAATCCGAGGGGAAAGAGCTGGTCTTCCGCGCCGCTACCGGAAAACAAAGCAAGCAAGTGCTGGGAGTGCGTGTCCGCGTGGGGAAGGGTGTGGCTGGTTGGGTGGCCCAGAGCGGCGAAGGCGTAATTGTGAAGGATGCCCAGAACGACCCACGTTTTTATACCAAGGTCGACGAAGCTACCGGCTTCAGCACCCGCGCCATCGCCTGCGCTCCCATCCGCGCCCATAACAAAGTCATCGGGGTGCTTGAAGCGTTGAACCCGATAGATGGTGCCTTTGACAGCGAAGATCTGCCGGTGCTGGAAGGCATTGGCAATCTGGCGGGCACCGCCATTGATCATGCGCAGCTCTTCGAGCAAATGCAGGCCGCCCGCGGCCGCTATCTGGAACTGTTCCAAGACAGCATTGACCCCATCCTGATCACTGACCTGGAGGGGCAGATCATCGAGGCCAACCGCCAGGCTGAGTTACTGAGCGGGTTTGACCGCCAAACGCTGACCCAAATGAACGTACACTACTTCCACCAAGCGGACTATAAAGCGCTCGGGGAAGACCTCTCCAAAATTCAGGAAGGCAAGACCATTTCCTACGAATCCACCTTGCAAGGCAAAAGGCGTGAACCGATTAGTATCGAAGTGTATGTTCACAGCATCAATGTGGAAGGCGTGACCCAACTTCAATGGATCTTGCGCGACATTACCGAGCGCATGAAATTGGATAGCTTGCGCGAAGACCTGGCTTCGATGATCTATCACGACCTGCGCTCCCCGCTGGCTAATGTGGTCTCAGGCCTGGATGTGTTGGAAATGATGCTGCCCACGGATCGAGACCCCACGGTGCGCTCGGTTCTCGATATTGCCATGCGTTCCACTGAACGCGTGCAAAGGCTGGTCAACTCCCTGCTGGATACTTCGCGCATGGAAGCCGGCCAGAACCTGGGTAAACCCGAACCAAATTCCGTGGCGGATTTAGTGCAATCCGCCTTGGAGGCAGTAGCTCCAAACGCGCAGGGCAAGGAAGTCAAACTGGAAGCCGCGGTGCCCAAAGGCTTGCCGAAAGTGATGGTGGACACCGAGATGATCCGCCGCGTGCTGATCAATCTGTTGGAGAACGCCATTAAATATTCCACAGAAGGGATGACGGTCACAGTGGGGGCAAAACGCTCCGCAGATTTTATGGAGATGTGGGTGCAAGACCAGGCGCGCGGCATCCCTAAGGGCGAGCAGGAGCGCATCTTCGAGAAATTTGCCCGCGTCCAGGTAGGCGCCACCGGCAAGACCAAAGGGTTGGGATTAGGGCTGGCCTATTGCAAGCTGGCCGTTGAAGGGCATGGCGGCAAGATCTGGGTGGAAAGCGAAGTGGGCAAAGGTTCTCGCTTTGCCTTTACGCTGCCGATTGCACGCACCGCCCAATTGCAATGAAAAAACTGAAGTCCCGCATTTATTTTGAATCCTCATTTACCGGGGGCACAGTCGGGGCGCTGTTATTTTCTAAAGACACCATCCTGGTGGACGCCCCGCTCAAACCAGAAGATGGACGCGCCTGGTTGAGCGACTTGCACAAAGCTGGGGCCAAACCACGGCGTTTGGCCATCAACCTGGATTCGCACCCCGATCGCGCGCTGGGAACCCAGACCCTGCAAGCGCAGGTATTGGCGCACCGCGACGTCGTACGCCAGATCCGCCGCCGGGCCGCCATCTTCAAGGCGCTCAAACAGGAAAGCGGCGCGGAATGGGAAGAGACCCCGGGGTTGAGCGGGTTACGCTGGGTCCTGCCTCAGCTTTCCTTTTCTGAAAATATCACCCTGTTCTTCGATGAGATCGAGCTGCGCCTGGAATATCACCCCGGACCCAGCCCGGGCGCTTGCTGGCTCCGATCGCCGGCGGACAAAGTAGTTTTCGTTGGAGATGCCGTGGTGGTGGGTGAGCCCCCATTTCTGGCTCAAGCAGATATCCCCGCCTGGTTGAAACAGCTCGACCTGGTGACTTCGAAGGATTTCAAGGGGTACACGGTGTTGGCCGGGCGCGGGGGCAAAGCCACCCTGGCGGATATAAACGCCATGCGCCGTTTCCTCAAAGACGTGGAGGCGCGCTTGAAGCCTCTGGCCAGGAAAAAATCTGCTCCGGCTGAAATTGAGAAGCTGGCTACCAGGCTGGCTGGCAAATTCAAAGGCTCGGGAAAACGCCAACTTTTGTATACCCAGCGCCTGCAGTATGGCATGCAAGCATATTTCACCAGACGCTACCTGCCAGCCACTAAATCCTCAAATAACGACTGATCTCCATAATGGCTACGGCCTACCTGCCCGTTTATGCATTAAGCCGAGGCGGGCACCTGGAGTCCTTGCACTACGGCGCCATTGCTGTGGTTAGCGTCTCGGGCGACTTGCTGGCTGCTTATGGTGACCCGCATTTAGCCACCTTCCTGCGCTCTACCGCCAAGCCTTTCCAGGCGCTGCCGCTGGTGTTGGCCGGCGGGTTGGAGCACTTTGGCTTATCGGCCCAGGAACTCGCCCTGATCTGCGCCTCGCATTCTGGCACCGACGAGCACGCCGCCGCCCTGGGAACGTTGCAACGCAAGATCGGGATCAGCGAGAACCAGCTGCAATGCGGCGTGCACCCTCCTTACCATGCGGCCACGGCAGAACGGATGAAAAAAGCCGGGGAGGACCCAACCCCCAATCGACACAACTGTTCTGGGAAACACACTGGCATGTTGGCGTATGCTA
>DATBWP010000055.1:0-3034 GCA_036514735.1 Anaerolineales bacterium | reverse complement strand
AGAGCCCATAAGCACCCAGCGCTACCAGGCTGCCGCCGATGGCAAACAACGCCGGCTGCCAAAGGTTGGTAACGGAAAGCGCAGTTTCCCCGCGGGTCGGGCGCGCTTCGAGCAGATACAACAGGGCAGCCAGCGCGCCGGGCAGCGGCACCCAATTGATGCGGCTGATGCCGGCCCAGACCGAAGCCAAAGCCACAAACAGGAAGCTTCTCCAAGGTTTTTCTTTGTCGAAACCCAGCAACACTAAAAATACACAGGGGAGCAAATGATAGAACACCGCTCCCTGCATCAGGAACAGGAAAGTCCAGGCGACGAATAACCCGCGTAGCGCGTTGGGCTGCAGGCGCAAGCGCCGCGCCAGGATCCAGGCGGTGAGCAGCGGCATGCCCACCCAAAGCAGCGCCTGCCAAAGGCGATGCAACCAAAGCGGGGAACTCGAGATCAAAAAAGGAAGGGATTGGAGCAGATAACGGCTGGGATGGGTGATGGGCAGGGGCAGACTGACGCCGTAAACCTGCTGGCTGAAATAAAAGGAG
The DNA here is from genome assembly GCA_036514735.1 of Anaerolineales bacterium. Taxonomy (GTDB): domain Bacteria; phylum Chloroflexota; class Anaerolineae; order Anaerolineales; family UBA11579; genus JAMCZK01. Next base: position 2,498 of record DATBWP010000055.1, on the reverse strand, counting down.
GCCTGGTAATAACGGCTGACCTCGGACCATTCCAAAGAAAAGGGAAAATCCCTCGCCTGATTGAAAAAAGTCGCGGCCAAATAGACAGAAGCCAGAGCGAGTAAAGCTACAGGGAGATTAGATAGCCAACTAGTTTTTCGCCAAGCGGCTAAAAAAACCGCGCCAAGCACCGCGAAGGTCCAAAAAATGAACAGCCTCGAGAAAGCAGCCGTGAGGAAGCGCCCATAAAAACCCAAGACGATAAATGGAAAGGCCGCCAGAAGAACGACAAAGACCACAAGGCCAAACCAACCCAACCAACCTAGTAGACCCTGCCCGTCTCCCAAGACTGCTAAAAGGCGCGGCGCAAGCCGCGTCCAGGCGAGCAGGGCCATGAAGGCCAGCCCAAGCACCAAAACGGCGCCCCCGTAAAACGCGGCGCGGAAATTAGTTGATGTTTCGATCAGTCCTTCGGCGGTGATCTGCGCCTGGAACTGCGATAAGGCGGCCGCGCCCAGCAAAGCGCTTAAAAGCAGGCCGAGGCGCAAGGCCCAGGTCTCATTCGGTTTCTGGATGCGAAGCGCCAATGCCATGCCGTTCCGTTCACCCATCCAGTTTGGTTAGCAGAGGCTGAGCCTTAGCCATGCCGGGCAGCACGTCGGAGAGCACCAGGGCGCCAGGCAAGCTGACGAGCACATAAAGCGTGCGCAGCAATAAGGCCAAAACCAAGCTGTTGGCAGGCGACACACCGCCCAGGGCGGTAAATGCATAGCTAATGGAAAATTCCTGCACACCCCAGCCACTGATGCTGATGGGGATCAGGGTGACGATGTAGACCAGGCTCTGCAAGCCGGCCACGGTCCAAAATGGCAAGGGGTCGTGCATGCCATCCAACAAGATATAAAGCGTGGCGAATAAGCAGGCCATGTGGACGAAGGTGTAGGCTAGCGCGCCCATGAGTGCTCGCGGCTGGCTGACCCACAAGCGAATAGCCTGGAGCAGTCGCGCCCAGATCTTATTGACCCGGTTGGCCAGGCGCGCCGTCCAAGTGCGCTCCACGGCCAGAATAGGCAGCGGCAGGCCCAACATGGATTGGGCGTTGGCGCCCACCAGGAATTGCAACCCAATAGGGAGGGTGAAGGCGAAACCAATCAGCCCTACCAAGCGGTCCACGACCAGGGAGGCTGCCGAGACCGCCGCGTCGAAACCCATTTGCAAGGCACCTGCCAAGCGGGCGACATCGCCACCCACCGTGGTGGGCAGGAAATTATTGGCGAACAGGCCAGCAAATGTGATGCGCAAGCTTTGCGGCCAGGTGGCCTGGACGCCGCCGGAACGCAGCAGCACGTGCCAGCGGCGGGCGACAGCCAGGCGCGAGATCAGGGTAAGCAAGATGGCAAGAACAAAGCGCCAGAGCTCGATGCGGGTGATGGCAGCAGCGATCTCTTGCCAGCCCTGTTGGCTGATCAGATAAACGACTAAGGCCAGAGCAACCAGGGTGCCCAGAGCGCGGAAAATCCCCCCGGGGGAGAGCCACCCGGCGCGCTTAACGCCCTTTGCCATTCACTTTTCCGATGACGTAGCGCACGGTATAGATGGGTTTCGATTGAGATTCGTGATAGGTGCGTACAGACATCTCGGCCAATAGACCCAGCAGGATGGATTGCACGCCCAAAATAAACAGCAGCGCGCTAAGCAGAAAGATGGGGGAATCAACGGTGCCCGTGCCATACAGCATGCGACGTACAAATAGGAATAACAAACCCAGCACGCCTAGCGCGGCAAAACCGGTCCCCACCCCACCAAATAAATAGATAGGTTTGTTGACATAGCCACTTAGAAATTTCACCGTCATGAGATCGAGAATTACCTTGAACGTGCGATTTAATCCATATTTACTTTTGCCGTGCTTGCGCGGATGGTGCTGCACCGGCACTTCGGTGATCTTGGCGCCCACGTAACCGGCATAAGCCGGGATGAAGCGATGCATCTCCCCATAGAGGCGGAAGCCGGTGAGCACTTCGCGGCGATAGGCTTTCAAGGTGCAGCCATAATCGTGCAGGCGCACGCCGGTCACCCGCGAGATCATGCGGTTGGCGATGATCGATGGCAGCGTGCGCGTCAGGAAATTATCTTTGCGGAACTTGCGCCAGCCGCTCACCACATCATATCCATTATTGATTTCGGCCAGCAGTTTGGGAATATCCGCCGGGTCGTTCTGCAGGTCTCCATCGATGAGCACAATGACTTCCCCGCTGGAATGGTCGATGCCGGCCGAGATTGCCGCGGTCTGCCCGAAATTACGGCGCAAGGCCACGACACGTACATGGTGGGCGTCCGTGCCGGCGAGGATCTCCATGGCCTGCAGGCTGCCGTCCGTGCTGCCATCATCCACGAAGACCAACTCCCAGCGTTGGAGGGTCGTCTGCATGGCTTTCGTGATGAGCGCATGCAGCTTAGGTACACTTTGCACCTCGTTGTACACCGGCGCCACGATGGTGACGCTGAGGCGCGGCCGC
>DATBWP010000054.1:0-2808 GCA_036514735.1 Anaerolineales bacterium | reverse complement strand
CATCACTGTGGATGCGGGAAATCTCTGGCAGGCGGCACAAATGGGTCTACTGAAGCCCGTGACCTCAGAGGTGTTGGTCGCCAATATTCCTCCACATCTGCGCGATCCCCATGATCAGTGGTTTGGTCTATCGGTGCGGGCACGCACCATTGTTTACAATACGAATAAAGTAAGGCCGTCTGAATTGTCCACCTATGAAGACTTAGGCAGCCCAAAATGGAAAAAGCGGCTTTGCCTACGGACCTCCAAGAAGGTTTACAACCAGTCCCTGGTGGCCATGATGATTGCCGAGCTGGGTGAGGCAAAGACCGAAAGAATTGTGAGATCCTGGGTGGATAACCTGGCCACCGATGTATTTCCGGATGATACAAAAATGATGGAAGCGATCGCTGCCGGACAGTGCGATGTGGGTATTGCCAATACTTATTATTATGGCCGCCTGATGAAAAAGAATCCGAATCTGCCTCTTGTGCTCTTCTGGCCGAACCAGCAGGATCGGGGTGTGCATGTGAATATTTCAGGCGCTGGAGTCACCAAACACGCCAAACATGAGCGGGCTGCGGTGAAGTTCCTGGAGTGGCTTTCCTCCGAGCAGGCACAGAATTTATTTGCGGATGATAACCTAGAATATCCAGCCAATCCTAAAATTAATCCTGACACCAAAGTGGCTGCCTGGGGTAGTTTTAAGCAAGACCTGATTAACGTCTCCAAGGCCGGTGAGTTACAGAATAGCGCAGTCAGATTAATGGATCGTGTAGGATACAAATAATTTAAAGCATTCTTAATGAGGGGTTCATTCAGAGGATACTTGAGAAAAGCGCCTGAGGCAGACACAATTTCGGTTACCAGGTATCCAAGACTGAATCGCTGGCAACTGGCGACTTTTCTGATCGCAGCCCTGGTCTTGGCCCCTTTGGGGGTAGTCCTCTCTTCGGTGTTTTCTCCCACCAACGGTGTCTGGCGGCATCTGGTGGATACCGTCTTAGTCGAGTTGTTAATCAACACGTTTTGGCTGGTGCTGGGAGTTGCGGTGGGGACAGTGCTGCTGGGGGTCAGCCTCGCCTGGCTAACCGCGGCATGCGATTTTCCTGGGCGCAAACTATTTGACTGGGCACTGATGCTGCCGCTAGCCCTTCCTGCCTACGTGACCGCGTTTGTCAGCATCGGCCTGCTCGACTTCACCGGGCCGATCCAAACTCATTTGCGTGTATGGCTCGGTTCAGAGCATGTCTGGTTCCCAAGGATACGCTCTACTGGGGGCGTGATTCTGGTCATGACCCTGGTGTTTTACCCCTACGTTTACTTGCTAACGCGCAATGCTTTCCTCACCCAGGGCAGGCGCGCCATGGAGGCGGCGCAGTCGCTTGGCCACAGCCGGTGGAGCGGCTTTTTTCGGATTGCCCTGCCAATGGCCCGACCATGGATTGCCGGTGGGTTGATGCTGGCCTTAATGGAAACGCTGGCCGACTTTGGGGCGGTTTCCATCTTTAACTATGATACCTTTACAACCGCCATTTATAAAGCCTGGTTCGGGATGTTTTCGCTTCCCGCTGCAGCACAGCTCTCTTCGCTGCTGGTACTAATTGTGTTCGTGATCCTGCTGTTGGAACAGCAATTACGTTCCGGAACGCGTTACCTACAAGTTGGAAAAGGGAGCGTCTACAGCGAGCGAGTCGTGTTAAAGGGTAGCCGAGGCTGGCTTGCCTTTGCCTACGCTGCACTGGTTCTGGTGGTTGCATTCCTGATTCCGGTGGCGCAACTATCGGTATGGTCCTACAATGTTTTAAACCAGGATCTTGATCGCCGCTACCTGGCATTTTTAAGCCACTCACTCTTCCTGGGAGGGATTGCGGCACTACTCACCTGCGGTTGTGCCCTGATCTTGGTCTATGCAAATCGCCTACGGGATAATCTTTTGACACGCATCACGGTGCGAATAGCAACCTTGGGTTATGCCTTGCCAGGCACGGTGCTGGCCGTGGGGGTCTTTATTCTGCTTTCCTGGCTGGACAGCCAGCTCAAAACTTGGGCGAGTGTCCTGTTTAGCCTGGATATTGGACTCCTCTTGAGCGGCACCCTGATCGCCATGCTGCTCGCGTATCTGGCGCGTTTTCTTGCAGTTGCACACAGCCCAATTGACAGCGCCATGCAACGGATTACCCCCAGCCTGGATGAGGCGGCACGAAGCTTGGGCTCCAATGGCCTAAGATTGTTGCGACGGGTACATTTGCCGATACTGCGTGGCGGCCTGTTGACGGCTGCCACACTGGTATTTGTGGATGTGATGAAAGAAATGCCCATCACCTTGATGACCCGTCCATTTGGTTGGGACACCTTGTCCGTGAGGATTTTTGAAATGACTTCCGAAGGGGAGTGGGAACGCGCCGCATTGCCCGCTGTGGCACTGGTCCTGGCGGGGTTATTCCCCATTATGCTGTTAACGAAACACGCCAACAGAGACTTTTAGAATGACGATTATCGAGCTTATCCAGGCCACCATGACCTATCCCGGCGGTAAGATGCCGGCGGTCTATGATATCTCCTTTAAAGTGGATAAGGGGAAGGTCTTGGCAATCTTGGGGCCCAGCGGAAGCGGCAAAACCACCCTGCTCCGGCTGATCGCAGGCTTTGAGATTCCAGATCGGGGGAGGGTTCTCTTGGGAGGCCGTGAGGTGAGCCGGCCCGATCATTATATCTCCCCTGAAAAACGGGGGGGGGGGATGGTCTTTCAGGACTATGCCCTGTTTCCCCACTTGAGCGTGGCGCAGAACGTGGCCTTCGGCCTACACCATACGAGTGCGGCCGAAC
>DATBWP010000053.1:0-2012 GCA_036514735.1 Anaerolineales bacterium | reverse complement strand
GCCAAAGACAATGCCTTTTATATGCATCCCCTGCCTGCAGATCGAGATGTAGAAATAACCAGCGAAGTGCTGGATGGCCCACAATCTGTAGTCATCGATCAAGCCGAAAACCGCTTGCACGCACAAAAAGCGGTCATGGCGTTAACCATGTCTTAAAAAGAGGAGACTTCGTCTAATGGCCAAAAAAGTTGCTGTCGTTGCTGTGGGGGGCAACGCGCTGATCAAAGATCCAAAACACCAGAGTGTTCCCGATCAGTTTGCGGCCGCCAGTGAAACCATGGGTTTCATCGCCGGCATGATCGCCGAGGGCTGGGACGTAGTGGTCACCCACGGGAACGGCCCGCAGGTTGGATTCATCCTGCGGCGTTCTGAACTATCGCAGCATGAATTGCACCCGGTGCCGCTGGATTACTGCGGCGCGGATACCCAGGGTGCCATCGGTTACATGTTCCAACAGTCGTTACACAATGAATTTAAGCAACGCGGCATGCAAAAACATGCCGTGACCGTGGTTACCCAATGCCTGGTAGACCGGAACGACCCGGCCTTTAAGAATCCCACAAAGCCGATCGGGTCGTTCCTGGATGAAGCCACTGCCAAGGCGCGTGTGGCTGAAGGAAAACATGTCGTCGAAGATGCCGGGCGGGGCTACCGTGAGGTGGTGGCCTCACCCCAACCCAAGGAGATCGTTGAAGCCAAGGCCATCAAGCAATTGATCGAGAGCGATTTCACCGTGATCGCCGTCGGCGGGGGAGGGATCCCTGTCGTCGAAAACGAAGATGGCGACCTGGTGGGCGTCGCCGCGGTGATCGACAAGGATTTCGCCTCCAGTTTGCTGGCGGGCGAGATCGGCGCCGAGTTGCTGCTCATCTCGACCGCAGTGGAAAAAGTGGCGATCAATTTCAATAAGCCAAACCAGCGCAACCTGGATCAAATGACCGTCGTCGAAGCCGAGCAGTACATCACAGAAGGCCACTTTGCCAAGGGCAGCATGCTGCCCAAGATCCAGGCGGCGATCAGATTCCTGAAAGGCGGCGGCCAAAAAGCGTTGATCACTGACCCCCCCAACATCACTCGCGCCTTGGCCGGTGAAACCGGCACCTGGATCCTTCCTTAGGGCGAAGGGTAACGAGGTTATGAGCAAGTTCTTGGGATACCGGTGTAGCCTGTGCGGTCAGGAGTATGGTCCGGATGAGGTCGTCTACCTTTGTCCGAAAGATGGCGGGGTCCTGGATGTAACCTTTGAGTACTCAAAGATAAAGGCATCCTCCCGGCCTGGTGATCTTCAGGCGTCCACAGATTTTTCTATCTGGCGGTATCTCCCCCTGTTACCGGTGTCTAATCCCGCTTTCCTCGGCACGCCATTGCGCGCCGTGGGCTGGACGCCACTGTATACCCCCCAAAAGCTGGCGCGCAAACTTAACTTGCGCCAGCTATGGATAAAAGATGAAAGCTGCAACCCCACCGCTTCGTTTAAGGACCGGGCCAGCGCCGTAGTGGTAGCGCGCGCCAGGGAGATCGGCGCCAAGTTAGTTGTTACCGCATCCACCGGCAATGCCGGCGCCGCACTGGCAGGCATGGCTGCCGCGGCGGAACTATCCGCCGTGATCTTTGCACCCAAAACCGCGCCTCCAGCCAAGGTCGCCCAACTGCTGATCTACGGAGCGAAAGTCCTCCTGGTGGATGGCACGTATGACGATGCTGTCGAGCTTTCACGCCAGGCCGCGGACGAATTTGGTTGGTATTGCCGTAACACAGGCTATAACCCATTCACCGCCGAGGGCAAAAAGACAGCGGCCTTAGAGATCTGGGAGCAGGTGCTGCTCGCCACGAAATTAGACAGGCCGCTGTGTGTTTTTGTCTCCGTGGGTGACGGCAATATCATTTCAGGGATTCACAAGGGATTTAAGGACCTGCTCCAATTGGGCTGGCTGGACCAGATGCCGCGCATTTTCGGCGTGCAGGCTGAAGGTTCGGCGGCTATCGCCAATGCGTTCGAGGCGGGCAACGAA
>DATBWP010000052.1:0-8590 GCA_036514735.1 Anaerolineales bacterium | reverse complement strand
GAAAGACGGCACCGACGCAGTGAGGGATTGGCCTATCTTGAATGCCCTGCTCAATGCTGTGAACGGCGCTACCTGGGTCTCCTTTCACCATGGCGGCGGCGTGGGCATCGGCTTCAGCCAGCATGCCGGCCAGGTTATCGTGGCGGATGGCTCGCCCGAGGCTGCCATTCGGCTGGAACGCGTGCTTACCAGCGATCCCGGCATGGGCGTGGTGCGCCACGCCGATGCAGGCTATGAAGAAGCCATCGCTTTTGCCAAAAAACACGCTATCCAGATCCCCATGCTGAAACGATAATTCGAATCCCTTGAAAAAGACCTCGCTGGCGCTGCAGATCGCGCTGTTCACTTTTATCCGCCTGGTCACCAGCACGGCTTACCGCATGGTGTATCCCTTGCTGCCCGCCTTCCGGGATGGCCTGCGAGTTTCGCCGAATGCCCTCATCCTGGCAATCGGCTCGCGCTCGCTGGTGGCCGCGTTCCTGGGTCCACTGTTTGCCTCCTTCGGAGACAGGCGCGGGCGCAAGACAGGCATGCTGCTCGGAATGGGCCTCTTTATTCTCGGAGTGGCCGTGGTGATCTTCTGGCCAACCTTCCCCGGTTTTGTAACCGCGTTGATGTTAACCACCGTGGGAAAAGTTACTTTCGATCCCACCATGCAAGCTTACATTGCCGACCGCGTCCCTTACGCGCGGCGCGGGCTGGCGATCACAGCCACGGAACTTAGCTGGTCAGCCGCTTACATTGTAGGTATTCCCCTGGTCGGTTGGGTGATCGCCAGCACTAATTGGATCGGCCCCTATTATCTATTGGGTTTTCTCGCTATTCTGTCCGCCATTGTTTTTTATTTTTCGGTTCCAAGCGATCCAGCCAAGACTGAAAAGACTCCAACGTTGTGGGCGAACTTTGGCGTGCTCTTCCGCTCCAAAGGCGCCCTGGCGGCAATGGCTTTAACTCTATCCGCATGTGCAGCCAACGAGCTGGTCAACCTGGCTTTTGGATTGTGGCTGGAGGTCAGCTTCGACATGCGCTTGGTTGCGCTGGGAGGCACCGCCGCGGTGCTGGGCGCCGCAGAGCTAAGCGGCGAAGGCCTGGTAGCCTTGGTGACCGATCGCCTTGGAAAGCGTCGCGCTATCTTTATCGGCCTGGCGCTCAATTGTCTGGCGGTGATCCTGCTGCCTTTTATGGAGGGTTCACTGTTGGGGGCCGTCTTCAGCCTTTTCTTTTTCTATATCAGCTTCGAGTTTTACATTGTCAGTTCCATCCCGCTGATCACCGAGGTGTTGCCGCAAGCTCGCACTACGATGATGGCCGGGTTTTTCACCAGCGCCTCGATCGGCCGCGCCCTGGCCAGCTCTATCTCGCCAACCTTGTACACGCTGGGCTTTGGCTTTACCGTAGCGGTTACGGTGTTGCTCAATTTAATCGCGATTGCTTACATCCGTGGCATACGCCTTGAGGCTGAGGGAACTACCTATTCATAGATACACCCTTGTGCTTGGAGCGGATATAATTTTTTCTATGAACCGATTATTCGCCCTATTCCTGTTGACAACCTTTTTTTCTGGTCTTTCTCCACAGGTAGTCTATGCAAAACCCCTCGTGGATGAACCACTTTGCCTTCCTGGACCCTACCAGGTGACTGAAGACTGTTTGCCTTATGGAGCTTGGGGTTATATGAGTTCCTTAGCGGAGTTAGGTCTCGAGTTGCCACTGCATCCGCTGTCAGCCTCCGCGCCCGATGCTGGCTTAACAACACTGCCCTTTTACTATGCCAGGGTGAATACTCCCGATGCCCCCATCTTTGCCTCTCTTGAAGATGCGGTGGCCGGCCAACCGGTGCTGCGAACCCTGGAACCTGGCCTTGTGTATGTGACCTACCAGGATGTGCAAGAGGTGGATGGCAAGAATTATTACATGATCGATATCGGTTTATGGATGCGCCGCGGCGACCTAACACCCAACCAGGCTTATTCGCAATTCGCTGGACTTGAATTCCATGAAACCCCGGCGCACGCTTTTGGTTGGGTGATCGAGTTTAGCGGCGGCCAGGTTGCGCCTTTTCAGGCGCGCCGGGCCCCCGGCCGCAACGCGCCGCTGGCCGGGCAATTTTATGACGCCTACGAAGTAGTGCAAGTCTATGATATTCAAGAGGCCGATGGGCTTCGCTGGTACATGGTTGGCCCCGACCAATGGTTGGATGGCAGCGTGGCGCGCTTGGTCTTCCCCACCACGGAAGCGCCTGAGGGTGTAGATAACGGACGTTGGATCGAAGTGAATCTCGAACAACAAACCCTGGCTGTTTATCAGGAAGGCGACCTGGTTTACGCCACCCTGGTCGCCACCGGTTTGCCCGGCGTTTGGACGCGTCCCGGGCTCTTCCAGATCTATGAAAGACATGAATCGACCTTGATGCGCGGCTCCTTCAGTGCGGATCGCTCGGACTTTTATTATCTCGAAGACGTGCCTTGGACCATGTATTTCGACGAAGCCCGCGCCCTGCACGGCGCTTTCTGGCGAGCGCGTTTCGGCTTTGAACAATCGCATGGCTGCGTGAATCTCTCCGTGGCGGACTCGCATTGGCTCTTCAATTGGGCTTCGGTGGGAGATTGGGTTTACGTGCACGATCCTTCGGGGCGCACTCCCACCGACGACTCGCAATATGGCGCGGGCGGCGCTTAGGTTAATGTTTGATCTCAGAAAAGACGGCTGTAAGGCCGTCTTTTTGTCTATGGTAAACTCCCCGTAATTCCCGCAATGCTCACAGTCGCAGAGAAAATATTCTTCCTCCTGGCCGCACTGCTCACCGCGGCGCTGGTCTGGCGCGCGGCGATGCGCATTGTGCGCATTATCAGCCGCGGTCACGGCAAGCCGGATTGGAAGTTAGTCCCCAGGCGTCTGCTGGATGTGGCCCTCAAAACCGTGGCCCTAACGCCCACCTGGCGACGGCGACTGCTCACCAGCCTGTTGCATGCCATGGTGGTATGGGGCTTTATGTTTTACTTGTTCGTCAATATCGGTGATGTGCTGGAAGGTTTGCTGCCGAACTTTGTCTTCCTTGGCGAGGGCACCCTTGGAAACGGTTATCGCTTCCTGGCGGACCTGCTCAGTGTAAGTGCATTAATTGGTATGAGTGCCTTGCTGGCGCGCCGCTTCGTTTTGCGCGCACCGGCGTTGCGCATCCGCGAGACGACCCCGCTGCATCCCAAGGCGCGGGCCGGCATCCGCCGCGATTCGCTAATCGTAGGCATGTTTATCCTGCTTCATGTAGGCGGGCGCTTTACCGGGCAAACGTTTAAGCTGGCTTTTGGCGGGCCTGACGCCTGGCAGCCTTTCGCCAGCGCGGCCTCCGCGCTCTGGTCGGGCTTTTCGGATTCAGACCTGATCTTGGGCGAGCACATCGGCTTTTGGTTGGCCATCGGGCTGATCATGGCCTTTTTCCCCTATTTCCTGTATTCAAAGCATGTCCATATTTTCATGGCGCCCCTGAATTTCCTGCTGAGGCCGGAACGCTCCTCACCAGGTCAACTGGACAAGCTGAATTTTGATGATGCCAGCATGGATAAGTTCGGCGCCACGCACATCGAAGATTTCGCCTGGCACCAGATCCTGGATGCTTATGCCTGCATCATGTGCAACCGCTGCCAGGACGCCTGCCCGGCTTACACCACCGGCAAGGTGCTCTCCCCTGCCGCTTTGGAGATCAACAAACGGTATTTTCTCAACGAAGAAGGCGCCCGGCTGGAAAAGGGCGAAACCAGCAGCAAAACTCTGCTTGAATTTGCCATCAGCGAGGAAGCGGTGCTGGCCTGCACCGCCTGTGGCGCGTGCACCGATATTTGCCCGGTGGGTAATGACCCGATGCGCGACATCATGGATATCCGCCGAGCCATGGTACTGATGGAAAACAAGGCCCCTGACCAGTGGCAGATTGCCTTCCGCGGCATGGAACGCAACGTGAATCCCTGGGCGGTGCCGCCCACCGAGCGTTTGAAATGGTCCGAGGGTTTGAATGTGCCCACGGTTGAACAAAATCCGGACGCCGAGATCTTGTGGTGGGTGGGCTGCGCCGCGGCCACCGACCCCCGGGCGCAAAAGACGGCCCGCGCCCTAGTGCAGATCCTGGAATCTGCTGGAGTTAGTTACGCCGTGTTAGGCCAGCGTGAACAGTGCACAGGTGACTCGGCCCGCCGCGCCGGTAACGAGTTCCTGTTCAACGAAATGGCCAGCGCCAATGTGGAGCTGTTAAACACGGTGGCGCCCAAGCGCATCCTGACGACTTGCCCGCACTGCATGCACACGCTGGAAAAAGAATATCCGCAGTTTGGCGGCAATTACGATGTGGTGCATCATACCGAATTTATTGACGAGTTGATCAAAGCCGAGCGCCTCAAAGTGAAAACCGGCGTCGCCGTGCAAATGACTTACCATGACCCCTGTTATCTGGGCCGCCAAAATGGCGTGCTCATCGAACCGCGCCGCGTGCTGGCCGCAGTGGACGCCGATGTGGTCGAAATGGTTAAAAGCGGCAAGCAATCCTTCTGCTGCGGAGCAGGGGGCGCCCAGATGTGGAAGGAAGAAGAACAGGGTACTTCGCGCGTCAGCGCCGAACGGATTCGTCAGGCCAAGGAGGTTGGCGCCCAGACCATGGCGGTGGGCTGCCCCTTCTGCATGATCATGCTAACCGACGCGGCCAAAGCGGAAGCACCGGGCTTGGAAGTGCGGGACATCGTAGAGATCGTGGCCGATAATTTAGTCTCGGAAAAATAAGATCTGTTGGGCGGAACCGCCAACCTGCGTCGCCAAAACAGCGCTTTTGATAAAATGAGCCAACGAGAGGTCCAATGCCGGTAAAGGTGCTCCTCCCACAAATGGGTGAAGGCGTGATTGAAGCCACGGTGACTAAATGGCTCAAGAACGAAGGGGACGAAGTTAAAGAATACGACCCTTTGGTTGAAGTAAACACCGATAAGGTGGATACCGAGATCCCCAGCCCGACCAGTGGAACCGTATTGAAGGTGTTGATCGGGGAGGGTAACACCGCGCCGGTCAACAGCATCCTTGCTTGGATCGGCAAACCTGGGGAACAGATCCCTGAAGGCCGGGGTGCAGAGCCAAAAGCAGCGGCCAAACCGGAGGCGGCGCAAGCCGCGCCCATTACCCCCCAGCCGGTGCCGGCGAGCATGAAGCAGCAGCCTGCGGTTCAGCCACTCGCTGCTGCAGCGCCGAGCCTGCCGCCCACCCACTCGGGCGCAACCGCTCCCTTATCTCCGTTGGTGGCGCGCATCGCAGCTGAGAATAAGGTCAACCTGGCGGCTGTACGCGGCACCGGTCCCGGCGGCCGCATTACCAAAAACGATGTTCTGGCCCATATGCAATCGGGCGGAGGAAAGAGTGCGCCAACGGTAGCGGGGCCGATTACTCTGCCAAAATTCGATGGCGACAACCTGGCCACCTTCCTTTCTCCTGTGGTTAAAAAGTTGGCGCAGGAACACAACCTGGACCTGACCCGCATTCAGGGCAGCGGCCAGGGTGGCCGAGTGACCAAGAAAGATGTCGAAGCCCTGCTGGCCAGCGGCCAGGCGCCTGTGCAGTTGGCGCCCGCGCCGGTTTTGTCGAAGCCGCGGTTCCCTCAGGCCTTCCCGGATGCCATTCCCGGCCAGGTCATGAAACTCAACCCGGTGCGCAAGGCGATTGCCGAACACATGCTGCGCAGCAAACTTACTTCCCCGCATGTCACAACTATCATGGAAGCCGACCTGAGTGCGGTCTCTGCCCACCGGGTGGCGAACAAGGCGGCTTTCGCCCAGCAAGGGGCGAACCTCACCTTCACCGCTTATTTCATCGCCGCCATCGTAGCTGCCTGTCAGGCCTACCCGATCGTGAATTCGTCCTGGTCCGAAGAGGGCGTGGCGGTGCATGGGCGCATCAATGTGGGCTTTGCCACCGCGTTGGAGCCGGATGGCTTGATTGTGCCTGTCATCAAAAACGCGGGTGCCCTGTCGTTGCTCGAACTCGCCCGCGCCATCAACGACTTGTCCGGCAGGGCGCGCAGCAAGCAATTGAAGACCGACGAAGTTAAGGAAGGCACCATCACCCTGACCAACCATGGCACCAGCGGTTCATTGTTCGCCACTCCGATCATCAACCAACCCCAATGCGCCATCGTGAGCACCGGGGCGATCGAGAAACGGGTGAAGGTGATCGACGATGCCATCGCCATCCGCCCCATGATGTACCTTGGGTTGACCTTTGACCATCGCATTTTGGATGGCGCTGTGGCGGATTATTTCCTGGGGACGGTTAAATACACGCTGGAGAACTGGACTGAACAGTGAACAGTAATCAGTGATGAGTGAATAGGCGCGTCCTGATCATTTGTCACCTATTACTGACCACCCTTTTTTGAAAGTGAGGATTATTCATGGCTAATTACGATGTGCTGGTTATCGGCGCCGGCCCGGCCGGATACGTGGCTGCCATCCGCGCCGCCCAGCTTGGCAATAAGGTCGCTGTCGTCGATAAGGAATTCCTGGGTGGGGTTTGTTTGAACGTGGGCTGCATCCCTTCCAAGGCATTGCTCAAGAACGCCGAAGTGGCGCACACTCTGCGCACCAAAGGCGAAGAATTTGGATTTTCGTTCAGCAATCTAAAGCTGGATTATGCCTCGGCGGTGAAACGCAGCCGCAAGGTGTCCGAGCGGCTGGTGAAGGGTGTCGAATTTTTGATGAAGAAAAACAAGATCGACGTGATCATGGGCACCGCCAAGCTGACCGGCAAAGACACCGTGTCCGTGAAACCCAAGAAGGGGGAAGCCAGCGAGCACAAAGCGAAAAATATCATCATCGCCACCGGCGCCAGCGCCATCAGCGTCCCCGGCATAGAGCCGGATGGTGAGCAGGTGCTGACCTACTGGCCGGCCATTTTGCAGGAGGAGCTGCCCAAATCCGTGATCATTGTCGGCGGCGGCGCCATCGGCCTGGAATTCGCCACCGTCTGGTCTTCCTATGGCAGCCAGGTGACCCTGGTTGAGATGCTTGATCGCATTGCTCCTTTGGAAGACGAAGAAGTGAGCAAAGAGCTGGCTAAGGCCATGACCAAGGATGGCATCACGGTCAAGACTGGCACCAAGCTGGAGAAAGTAGAAAAGACTAAAACAAAAGTCAAGGTAACCGTCTCCGGCAAGGGCGGGCAAGAAACCCTGGAAGCCGAACAGGTCTTGCTGGCTATCGGCTTCCGCCCTAACACCAAAGACCTGGGCTTGGAGCAGGTGGGGGTGAAGTTGGGCCAACGCGGCGAAGTACTGATCGATGAACGCATGGCCACCAATGTGCCCGGCATCTGGGCCGTCGGCGATGTGACCGCCAAGCTGATGCTGGCGCATGTCGGCTCGGCCATGGGTACGGTATGTGCCGAGAATATCGCCGGCGTGGAGACCGTGCGTCTGGATTACAACATGATGCCGAAGGCAACCTATTGCCACCCGCAGGTGGCATCCTTTGGGTTTACCGAAACGCAGGCCAAGGAGGCGGGCTACGAAGTGAAAGTGTCCCGATTTAATTTCCAAGCGAATGGCAAAGCGCTGGGGTTGGCCGACTACACTGGTTGGGTGAAGCTAATCACTGATGCGCGCTACGGCGAGATCCTGGGGGCGCATATGATCGGCCCCGAGGTTACCGAACTGCTGCCTGAGCTCACCATCGCCCAGATGGCCGAGCTGACTGCCGCCGAGGTGGCGCGCAACGTGCATGCCCATCCCAGCTTGACCGAGGTGTTGATGGAAGTGGCCCACGCTGCCGAAGGGCATGCTATCCACAGTTAAATACGTAACAATACGCATTTCAATCCCCCGTTGGAGGTACGCTATGACGTACGAAGACGACATCGAACAACCCAGGGGAGAAATAGGCGATCTGCCGAAAGACGCCCAGGAAATTTACATGGCCGCTTATAACAGCGCCTGGGAGAAAAATAACCGCAATGACGAGCTGGCGCAACGCGCGGCTTGGGCTGCAGTGGAAAAGGCGGGATACGAACAGGATGAGGAAAGTGGCGAGTGGAGGAAAACAGCCTGAACTTAGAGGCCTTTGTTGGTTATTAACCTGAGGCTCTTGCCGGAATTTGCTCCGGGAAAAGACCTGGCAACGCTGATATTGGTGGTGCGCAGCTGTTCCAATAGTTCCCTGGCATTTTTAAACGTACCGGCTGTATTTTCAGACTCGAGCCGCGGTGTTTGCACCGGCTTAGCTCGATACACCTCGACTTCCCTTTGACCTAGCTCTATCGCTCGCAGGCAGATGGCTCGCATGTAGTAACGGTTGAACTCCCCTTCTCCGAGTGTGTAGTGAGCGGTCCTGGGAACTTTGGCCAGGATTTCTTTTTCGCCCACCCGCCTTGTTTCCTCGTCTTTGAGCAAACGGTGGTGGCCAATTGCCTCTGAAAAACTATCTGCGGTTCCGCTTTCAAGGGCCGCGCGCAGCAATTTCAGGTAGAGGTCGGTTGCCCCGCTATTCAAACGCGTATCCAGGAAGATTGCGTCGCGTTCCAAGTCGCGATCCAACTCCTGCAGCATCAAGACCCGAGTGCTTGCGTC
>DATBWP010000051.1:0-2536 GCA_036514735.1 Anaerolineales bacterium | reverse complement strand
GGGGTTATCGGCTATTTTGGCGAACGCATGGTGGATATGGCTGGCCGCTATGGGGCCATCGTGGATCGCATCGCGGTGCCCTGGGGCCAGGTTCTGGACCTGGCGGAAGTTGAGCAGGCGCTAAGCAAGCAAAGCTATAAGATGCTGGCCATTGTGCACGGAGAGACTTCTTCCGGGGCGCTCCAACCAAACATCCCAGACTTCGCCAAGGCGGCTCACAAGCACGGCGCCTTATTAGTTCTAGATACGGTGGCTACCCTGGGCGGAGTCCCCGTGGAGACGGATACCTGGGATGTTGACGTGGCCTTCAGCGGTTCGCAGAAAGCGCTGTCCGCCTCACCCGGCTTGGCCCCTATCACCGTGGGGGCGCGCGCAGAAGAAATGTTAACCAAGCGTAAGACACAGGTGGGCTCCTGGTATCTCTCGCTGAGGGAGGTACAAAAATATTGGGGCAAGGAGCGCACCTACCACCACACCGCCCCTATCCAGCTCAACTATGCCCTGCACGAAGCTTTGCGTTTGGTTGTCGAGGAAGGTCTGGAGGCGCGTTTTTACCGCCACCAAGAAAACGCAGAGCAGCTCTGGAAAGGTCTCGAGGAGCTAGACATGGAATTGCTGGTCAAGCGCGAACACCGCTTGGCCACCGTCAGTTCGGTCAAAGTCCCTCCCTCTGCCAGCCACGACAAAGTAAAGAATCACCTGCTGGAGGATTTTGGCATCGAAGTCGGCGCTGGCCTGGGACCACTCAAAGGCCAGATCTGGCGCATCGGCCTGATGGGCCACAGCAGCCAGCGGAAATATGTAAGTCTGGTGTTGGCAGCCTTGCGAGAGATCTTGGCGGCCGGATAAGTCCTAGCTAGCGTGCCCTCGAGCGCCTTGGCTAATAACTTGCATCAGAAAACACGATGACGCGTTACACCCTGTTCGGCATCACTATCCTGCTCGGATTTATCTTAGCCGTTTACTACGGCTGGGTTGTGCGGCCAGTTTCCGTGAATGACGCCAGCCCCGCGCTGTTGCGCCAAGATTTCCGGGCCGACTACGTGCTCATGCTGGCTGAAGCCTACCAGGCGGACCATAATGTGGAACGCGCCGTTGCCGCTTTCGCCTTCCTGGGCAGCCAGGGGGAAAGATATAACCCCTACGTGTTTGCCAGCGAAGCGCTGGCCTTTGGCACCGAAAACGGCTACTCTGTCGCCGACCTGGAATTGCTGCAAGAGTTGCAATTGGCTTTGCTCGAATTTAATCCCACCTTCGCTCCAACCCCCACGCCATGATCCGCGAGCCTCAGCAAAAACCACCGTTCTTCCTGCTCACCGGCCTGGTCCTTGGTTTGGTGCTAGGCTTGATCGTGGCCTGGATGATCTGGCCTCCCAGAGTCAACGAAGTCAGCCCAGCCAATCTGGCCGAGCCATATCAGGAGCAATATCGCCTGATGGTAGCGCTGGCTTATGCGGCATCGAGTGACCTGGGAAGGGCCCAAGCCCGCCTGGCCTTGCTCGGGGACAGTGACCCGGTGCGAGCTCTGAGTTCACAGGCGCAGGTGGCCCTGGCCAGCAATGCCACCCAGCGAGAGGCGCGCGCCCTGGCCGGGCTGGCGGAGGAATTGGGCGCTTATCTCGCAAGCCAAGAAGCAACCGCCCAGGCGGTTAACACACCCAACCCCGCAGACCAATCAGGCGCAACTCCCATCGAGTCGGTGGGCGAAGGTGCAGCTTATTTCCTAGATGACCAACAGTTGACTTGTGAAAGTGTAGATGCGCCACCCTATTTGAAGATCTTCATATTCGACGCCAACCACAATCCTCAGGCCGGGGTAGCTCTCACCCTAAGCTCCGAGGAAGGCGAAGCGCAATTCACCACAGGCCAGCGGCCGGAAATGAGCCCGGGGTACGCCGAATATCCGCTGACCCCCGGAATCGCTTATAGCCTTTCTATCCAGGGCGTCCAGATACTGACCGGTTTGCAGGCTTCTGCCTGCGAAACGGAAGAGGGAGAAGCGGCCTGGGGCAGTTGGCTGTTGCTTTTCAATGCCGAAGAGTAGCAGGTAATAGAAGGGGGATGTCTTCGTCAAATAGATTAGCCTCATCACTGACGAGAGGAAATGAATGCAATATCGACACTTGGGCAAATCAGGATTGTTGCTTTCGGCGATCGGCCTTGGCACCAACCAGTTTGGCGGCAAGGTAGATGTCAAACAGGCCGCTGAGATCATCCATACAGCCGTCGACTTAGGCATCAACTTCATCGACACCGCCGACGTCTATCGCGAAGGGCGTTCGGAAAATTTCATTGGGCTAGCCATCCAGGGTATACGCGAAAAAGTGTTGGTGGCCACCAAGGTGCGCCACCCGGTCGGAGCCAAGGGACCCAACGACCAAGGTGCGTCTCGGCATCATATCGTTGCAGGCTTGGAAGCCAGCTTGACCCGCCTAGGTATCGAGACAATCGACCTTTACCAGATCCACTCCTGGGATGAAGGCACACCTATCGAAGAAACAATGCGCGCCCTGGAAGACCTGTTACGCGCCGGCAA
>DATBWP010000050.1:0-2804 GCA_036514735.1 Anaerolineales bacterium | reverse complement strand
CTGCGTGCTGCGCGTCTCGCGCAGCGGTATGTCTCGCCAGCCGGCCCGCCTCACGCTCGCCGCCAGGAGGACTCGTTCAACTGGAAAACCGATCAGCGGTGGGTCGTGTCCAGCGTTTGGCATCGGAACGGCACCGGCAGTAGAATCAATCGCGTCCGTAAAGCCACTCGCGTAATAGAGCCGAGCAAGAACAGAGCACAAGACCAGCCGGGCATCGGGCCAGAGCAAGCGCTTCTCTTTTCAGCAACGCGGCCCAACCAATCGCTGAAGCCGACCGACTACCGCGCTGCGAATCAGAGGCTCAGGTGAGCGAGGTAGAATCGCCGTGAAGTACATTCGCAATCGTTCGCATCCGGCCTGCCGCGTCATGGGCTTTTTAGGGCATCGCGCCTGCGGCAGCACTTCGCGCGTCACGTCGGCGGCTTAGCTCCGCCGTTGGGCCGCCAACTATCTTTCGCGCCGCCCATCTCGCAGCAGATGTGATACAATGTCTGACAAAGTGGATTCTGTCGAGGTCTGCAAGACATCATCTTATGCCAACGGTGCTCAGAGTCGGGCCATATCGATTCTTCTTCGTTTCTCTTGATTATCCGGAACCACCACACGTTCACGTCAAGCGCGAGAAGATGGTCGCCAAATTCTGGCTCAACCCAGTCGGGCTACAAAAGGCAGGCGGATTCAATCGCTCGGAACTGAATCAGATCGGCGCGATGGTTAGTGAGAACCAAGCATATCTCTTGGAGCGTTGGCATGAGTTCTTCGGTCATTGAAATCGAGGAGGCGCGCGCCCAACATGTCACCGTTAGCGAAGATTCGTTGACGGTAGACTTGGTTGATGGTCGCACTATCATCGTGCCTCTGGCATGGTATCCGCGCCTGTGGCATGGCAAACCTGAGGAACGTAACACCTTCGAAGTCCTCGGCGATGGGGCATATATCCATTGGCCTGATTTAGATGAGGACCTAAGTGTTTCCGGCCTTTTGGCTGGACGCCGCTCAAGAGAAAGCCAGCAATCCCTCGCCCGCTGGCTAGAAGAGCATCGCGCTCATTCTTGACTCGCGCCACTTCCTTGCTCCAAGCGGCCCAACAACTCAATGAAGCCGACCACCTACCGTGCCGGTTTTTGAAAGCTCTTGGCCTGCCGGGTAATCTCTCAACAAAAGTGCCTTGCCCATCCGGTGGCGGCTTATTTCGACCGTTGGGCGGACAAGTCTCGCTCACATCGGCGATTGAACGACAGCACAGATTCAGAGAACAGTCATCATCAAGGCCGCAGCGCAACGGGCGTGAACCGGTTAACGCTTTTCACTCGCACAGCGTTCAGGGCGGCGCGGCTTAACAATCTGCTTGTGGGTTTCGTGGCCTAGCCGCGTGCGCACAGCGCGCGTCGAAAAGCGGGCGGCGCGAGGTACTGGGCGCAAGCAGGCCTCTCGTCAACGCGCCGCCTCGGCGCCGCGCCCTGTGCTTGGGGTTCACCGACGGCCCAAGAAACTCAGCCGCCTCAAGCGGGCGCTTCCGAACTATCTCAACAGAGTAAGCGCGGCAGCCAGCGCGCCCGCTTCAGGCTTCGCCGTCGGCACCACGTGGCTTCTCGCGGGCAAGCGGCTTACATCTTTCACACACGCCGGAATAGAAGAGTGGCGGCGTGGAACAACCAGGTGCGGTGGCTCCATCGGAGTCACCGGCGGCGCCATACCTTTCAGGCAGTGGCTCGTGTTCACTTCCAGTCCGCCCAACCAGCGCATGCAGCCGACCGCCGACCGCGCCGCGTTCCGGGTAGTCTGGCGCTTGCGTCGCGTCTCTGGATGGAGTACACTTGCCGGTGGTTGCATCCGGCCAACGATGTAGCCGTGTGGCTGTCGTTACTTGCCCGCTATGTGATCGGGCGCAACACGGCGGCGGCTGATGCGCGCCGTTAGGCGGGCAATAATCTTGGAGACAAAGGAAAAAGAAATGGGCTATAGGCGCGTTATCATTACCGAGTTCGGTGGGCCAGAAGTACTCAAGATAATCGAGGAAACTGAATTGCCAGAACCAAAATCTGGTGAGGTGCGAGTCAAGGTGCTGGTTACCAGTGCGGCATTCACCGACGTCTGGATTCGTAAAGGCACATATCCTGACGTGAAAGAGAAACCGCCCTTCTCGCCAGGCTATGATATGGTCGGCGTGGTAGACAAGTTGGGCGAAGGCGTAATACACCTTAATGTGGGGCAGCGAGTAGCCGACCTCACAGTCATTGGCGCATATTCGGAGTACCTCTGTCTACCGGAAAGCCGTTTAACGCCTGTGCCCGAGGGTCTCGATCCAGCAGAAGCAGTCAGCCTCGTCCTTTCGTATGTCAGTGCATATCAAATGCTGCACCGGTTGGCAAGAGTCCACCGGGGTCAACGCATCTTGATACATGGTGCAGGCGGGGCGGGTGGCACAGCAATGCTGCAATTGGGTAAGCTACTGGATTTGGAAATGTATGGCACGGCTTCCAAGTCCAAACACGAACTGATAAAGCGGCTGGGCGCAACGCCGATTGACTACAAGGGTGAAGATATTGTAGAACGCGTCCGCAGCCTGACAGGTGATGGTGTTGACGCAGCTTTTGACCCGATAGGGGGGGATAATTTCAAGCGATCATTTAGTGTGCTGCGGCGAGGTGGGAAACTGGTAGCGTATGGCTTTTACAACTCTGTCTTGGGAAAGGGCGGCAGCATCCCGCTTGATTTTATGCGGCTTATGCTATGGAACTTGTGGCCGAATGGACGCTCAACGGCGTTTTACTCGATTGGTCCATTGCGGCAAAAGCATGGTG
>DATBWP010000049.1:0-2497 GCA_036514735.1 Anaerolineales bacterium | reverse complement strand
CGGGCAGCCTGGGAGGTGCTAAACCGCAGGCCAGGCGAGTTCCGTCGCACTCCGAAGTTTGGAGTAGCCGCACAGACCAAGGGCTGGATGAACCAACAATATCATTTGAAGCTCGACCCGATTGTGTATTGGGAATTAATCTTCTCCGCCTTCAACTTCGGTACACTTATTCTCGGGATCAGCTCAGGCTATTGGGTCGCCTCCCTGTTCCCTGCCTTATTTGCCGTGGGTAGCGCTTTTGTTGCGCTTTACACCATCAGCCAGACCATTCGCATCAACCGGGTGCAGCGCGCCGCCGCGTTGACCACCCCGAGTTGAAGCCATGCAACTCTCTTTGGGCAGCGACACGCAGGTTGTGAAGTTGAGCGTCAGCGATGTGCGCACCGCCATCTTTTGCACGCTCGCCTACGCGGATGTTTTCGATTATCCGCTGACCACCGGCGAGGTCCATCGCTACCTGATTGCCTGCCAGGCTGGTCGGCAAGAGGTTAGGTCTATTTTGGATGCCTTGCCCGCTGAGCAGGTGCTTGCTGAGGGCGGCTTGTGGGCTTTGCCCGGCCGCCGGGCTCTCTTCGCCCTGCGCCGCCGGCGGGCCGCGCTTGCCCAAGGCTTGTGGCCCCTTGCCCTCAAATACGGGCGGCGCATCGCCGCCTTGCCCTTCGTGCGCATGGTGGCCATCACCGGCGCCCTGGCCGCTGACAACGTCGACGCCGGGGCTGATCTAGATTATCTGGTCATCACCCGGCCGGGCTATCTGTGGGTAACCCGCGCCATGATTCTGGCGCTCGACCGGGCCGCCTTTCGTTCGCCGGCGCGCCTCTGTCCCAATTTCATCCTGGCCGAATCCCACTTGGCGCTCGAAGATCGCGACCTTTTCGCCGCCCAGGAACTGGCCCGCATGGTCCCCATCGCCGGCCAGATAACTTATGAGGCCATGCGCGCCCAAAACGGCTGGACGGCCGCCTTTTTGCCTAATGCTCACGGTTTGCCACGCGGACTGCGCGCTGGGCACAAGACCAATGGCTGGCTTAAAAATGCCAGCGAAGGACTGCTTGCCACCGCGCCCACGCGCTGGCTCGAGACTTGGGAGATGCGCCGCAAGATAGCCAAGTTCTCTTTGCAAACCAGCATGAATGCCGAAACGCGCTTTTCCGCTGATTTTTGTAAAGGGCACTTCGATGGCCATAAACAGCGAACCCTGGCTGCCTTTCATGCGCGCCTGAATTCCCTTGGGTTGGCTGCACCATGAGCGAGATCCTCTTCGGCCAGTCTTATTATTTGCGCTTCGACCCGAAGCTGTTGGAAGCCATGCAGCCTTATCCCCCGCTGGGCACTATGTACGCCGCCAGTTACCTTCGCCAGCGCGGCTATGAAGTTGCCTTATTTGACGCTATGTTGGCTGCATCCGAAGAGGAATGGGGCGCTGCGTTGGATTCATATTCGCCTCGCTTCGCGGTGATCTACGAAGACAACTTCAATTACTTATCCAAGATGTGCCTCTCGCGCATGCGCCAGGCCGCTTTCAAAATGATCGACATGGCTAAAGCGCGCGGCTGCACGGTGATCGTGGCTGGCTCTGACCCCAGCGACCAGGCGGCTATGTATTTGGGCATCGGCGCGGACTATGTGCTGATCGGTGAAGGTGAATACACTCTCGCTGAGTTGATCGACTACCTTACAGGCCGTGGAATGGGAGAGCCGCGTGCCATCCAAGGGCTGGCATTTCGCCAGGGGGAGAAAGTCACCCAAACCCCGCGCCGGCCCGATATCCGCGATCTCGATGCGTTGCCATTTCCGGCTTGGGACCTGGTGGATGTGGATCGCTATCGCCGCATTTGGCAGGAGCGGCATGGCTACTTTTCGATGAACATGGTCACCACCCGCGGCTGCCCCTTCCATTGCAATTGGTGCGCCAAGCCCATCTGGGGACAGCGCTATAACGCTCGCAGCCCCCACAATGTGGCTGCCGAAATGAAATGGTTGAAGGACACCTTTGCTCCCGACCACCTTTGGTTCGCCGACGACATTTTGGGACTCAAACCCGGCTGGCTTACCCTCTTTGCCGATGAAGTCGAACGTTCTGACGCCAAGATCCCCTTCAAGTGCCTCAATCGTACCGATCTGCTGCTGAAACCTGGTGAGATCGAGGCACTGCAGCGCGCCGGCTGCCGGATCGCCTGGATCGGCGCCGAGTCCGGTTCCCAAAGGATTCTGGATGCCATGGAAAAAGGCACTTGGGTCGAGCAGATTCGCGACGCCACCGTTCGTCTGCAGCAAGCGGGTATCCAGGTTGGTTTCTTTTTGCAGTTCGGTTACCCCGGCGAAACGATGGAAGACATCGAAAAAACCCTTCAAATGGTCAAGGATTGCCAGCCGGATGACATCGGTATGTCGGTTTCCTATCCGCTGCCGGGCACCAAGTTCCACGCCGCGGTGAGAGAACAGTTGGGCCAAAAACAACATTGGGTCGACTCGCGCGATCTGGACATGATGTACG
>DATBWP010000048.1:0-2649 GCA_036514735.1 Anaerolineales bacterium | reverse complement strand
GAACTGATCCAAATCAACCGGACCGAATTCAAGATCGTTGATGCGGACGGCTTACTTAAGTTCGCCCAGAAATTTAAGGGTTAAGCCCAATTCCCCGGACTATTTTCCCCCGGCCTCAATTCAGCGTACGCCAGCTTGCTGGGTTTCTGCTTCGTTCCCCGCTTCCGGTTGCCTCAAAAGCAGCACCAGTTCCTGCAGCTTTTGCGCGGCTGCCGGTAAAGCGGCTTGTACCTCAACGCTTAGCTGGCTGCCCAGTTCCAGGCCGCCCGCCTCGATCGCCAGCAGGCGGATGCGCTTCGGCAGCTTGTCTGCGTAAAGCTCTTCGCCCAGCGCCAGGGTTTCGGCCACTCCCCAGCCATGCGCAGAACGCGCATCCGTACCAAAAGCAGCCAGGTCCTCACGTTGCAGTACATGGACAGTCCCCACCCGCGCACCGCTCTGCACCGCGTCCACCAGGATGGCAGCTTCCGCACACTCCAGGAAACTCAACAAGCTGAGCCCGGGTAGGGGGGACAGCTCCACCACCAGTTCGGGGTCCCCTGCCGTTTCCGGGTACTCGGCCTGCCAGCGCTTAACTACTTCAAGACCTGCGGCGTCGTCTCCCCGCAGGTCTTGGCCCAGGCCGATGACCAGAAGCTTGGTTTTAGGCATCGTACACAGTTAATGTCAGGAAGTGCGTGGCGCAGGAGATGCACGGGTCATAAGCGCGCAGCAAATGTTCTGCGGTCAACGTGGCTTCCTCATGGGGCAGGGCAAGCAATTGTGGAGCCAGCTGCCACAGGTCAGCTTCCATGCGCCCCAGGTTTTGCGCTGTGGGCGGCACGATCTTGGCCTGTTCCACCAGCCCGTTTGCGTCCAGGTTGTAGCGATGGTAGAGCAGCCCGCGCGGCGCTTCGCTGCCGGCCGCACCACTGCCTGCCTTTAAGGTTAACTCAGCCGCGCTGGGGCCTGTGGGCGCATATTCGTCGATCAAACGGATGGCGCGCTCGAAGACTTCCACGGTTTCGATGGCCCGCGCCAGCAGGCTCTTGTATGGATTGCGCAGGGGCAGCTTGAGGCCTGATTCCTTCAGCGCTCGAGCGGCTTGCCCACCCAAATATTCGTGGTTGAGGTTCAACCTGGCCAGCGGACCAACCAGATACGGGTTCCCTTCGGTCGTATAGCTATGCAAGGCATTGGAGCGCTGCACATGCTTTTCGAGGTAATGCTTCTCGAAATCGGCTTCCGGGAGAATGCCCTGCTGCGAGGAAAGGATCTCCCCATCCAGGATGGCGTATTCATCCTTGCGATGCATGGCCACGAATTCGTAATCAACTTCCAGTTCCGGGAAGGGCAGGCCTTTCGCCCAACTTGCTGCTTTGATCGCCTCGTGCAAGCCCCACTCCAATTCCGGGATCAGAGCGCGCAATTCCGCCGCATCCGGCCAGCTGTAGAAACCGCCCGCGCAGGCGTTCACCGGGTGCACCGATCGTCCGCCGATCACCTTGAGGACTTGATTGCCGATCTTTTTCATGCGCAGGGCGGTCTTGACTACCTCGGGCGCCACCGCCGCCAGGCTCAGCGCGCTTTCGTGGCCGGTGAGGTCCGGCCCCTGCAGCATGAAGATATGCAGCACGTGGCTTTCGATCCACTCGCCGCAATAGAACAGGTTGCGCAGTTCGCGCACCTGCCGGGTTACGGACGCACCTAGCGCGTTTTCCAGGGCGCGCACCGCGCTCATCTGGTAAGCCACCGGGCAGATGCCGCAAATGCGAGCAGTGATATCCGGCACGTCCTGCAAGAAGCGGCCGCGCAAAAAACCTTCGAAGAAGCGCGGCGGCTCGTAGATATCTACCCGGATCTCCGTAACCGACCCGTCTTTAACGCCAATGTATAAACCACCCTCGCCCTCGACACGGGCCAGGGCGGGAACGTGGATAGTCTCAGGCATGGGCCTCCTCTTCGGCCAGCACCAGGTTGGCGGCCTGTTCGAACGCCGGGGCGGCGCCGCTGATCGTGCGCAGCAGCCGCACGGCTTCACCGGGGAAGCGTTCGTGGGCCATTAGCACCGGGATGAAGGGCTTGGGATCGAGATTGTGCAGCGGCCCAAAGCAGCCATAGCAGCCGCGCCCATAGGCCGGGCAAATCGCTCCGCATCCCGCCTGGGTGATCGGGCCCAGGCAAGCGATGCCGCTCGCCACCGTGACGCAGTTGGTGCCGCGCCGTTTGCATTCCAGGCAAACAGAGTATTGGGGCAGGGCGGGCTTGCGCTGTTGCAATAAAGCCGTGACCACTTCCAATAATTGGTGTTTGTTGACCGGGCAGCCCCATAGCTCCAGGTCCACTTTGACATGCGCGGAAATGGGCGTGGATGTGGCCAGGGTCTGCAGGTACTCCGGGTGGGCGTACACCGCCTGCGCATATTCCTGCACGTCGGCGAAGTTGCGTAGAGCTTGCACGCCACCTGCCGTAGCACAGGTGCCGATGGCGATCAGGGTTTTGCAATCCCGCCGGATCTGCTGGATGCGTTCAGCTTCTTCTGGAGTGGTTACCGACCCCTCGACAATACCCATAGCGTAGGGTGGTGGCTGAACCTGGCGGCGCGCTTCCAGGAAGAAGGCGATCTCGATGGCGCCGGACAGCTCGATGAGTTCGTCTTCAAGATTGAGC
>DATBWP010000047.1:0-6736 GCA_036514735.1 Anaerolineales bacterium | reverse complement strand
GCCGGAGCTTGCCCAAGATCATTATTGTCGGGCTTCCCGATGCGGCGGTTCAAGAGAGCCGCGAGCGCGTCCAATCCGCTATCAATAATTCGCAACTGACCTTCCCTCGTAAACACATCACCGTCAATTTAGCGCCGGCCTCAGTGCGTAAGGCCGGCCCGGTCTACGATTTGCCTATTGCCTTGGGAATTCTCATTGCTAGCGCCCAAATCCCTGCGCAAAGTTTGGATGGTTCCCTGGTTCTGGGGGAACTTTCCTTGGATGGCGGCGTTCGCCACGTACGAGGGGTGTTGCCCATGGCCGCCCTGGCGCGCGAGCAAGGCATTAAGCGGCTGTTTGTTCCCGCCACTGATGCCAGCGAAGCCGGGCTGATCCCCGACTTGGAGATCCTGCCCATTTCCACCTTGCGTGCCCTCTATGAACACCTGGTCGGCCAGACACTGATTCAGCCTCATCAGGCCGAGCCCACAGAATCGTTTTCTTACGAAGAAACCTTTTCAGATCTGCGCGAAGTCAAAGGGCAGGAGCAGGTCAAGCGCGCCTTAGAGGTGGCGGCGGCAGGGGGCCATAACATGCTTATGGTTGGTCCTCCTGGTGCCGGTAAAACCCTGCTTGCCCGATCCCTGCCAGGCATCCTGCCCCGATTGAGCGTTGACGAAGCCCTGGATGTAACACGCATTTATTCAGTTTCCGATAAGTTGTCCAGTTCCCGCCCCTTTATCCAGACCCGGCCGTTCCGCGCCCCCCATCACACCATTTCCCATGCAGGCCTGGTGGGTGGCGGCAACTGGCCACAGCCAGGCGAGATTTCGCTTGCCCATATGGGTATCCTTTTCCTGGATGAGATCGTGGAGTTCGGGCCTCGCGTGCTTGAGGTTTTACGCCAACCGATCGAGGATAAAGTGGTCACCATAAGCCGCGCCCAGGGGTCGCTCACCTTCCCCGCTAACTTCCAACTCATCGGGGCGATGAACCCCTGTCCGTGTGGCTTTTATGGTGACCCGGTCAAGGCCTGCACCTGCTCGTCCGGCACGATCACGCGCTATCAAAAACGCCTTTCAGGACCGTTGCTCGACCGAATCGATATTCATGTCGAGGTACCTCGCGTGAATTATGAAAAACTTAGTGACAACCGTCTGGGCGAACCATCTGAAGTAGTCCGGGCGCGAGTCGAAGCCGCACGCCAAAGGCAGCGAGAGCGCTTTGGAAAAGGGCGCGTGCATCACAACGCTGATATGGGTGTTGCTGAAGTGCGTAAGTATTGCAGCCTGGGTGCGGAGGGTTCGGCATTAATCAAATCAGCTATGAGCCAAATGCAGCTCACTGCGCGCGCCTACCACCGCGTCCTCAAACTCGCCCGCACCATCGCCGATCTGGCCGAAGCGGCACAGATCGCGCCCAACCATTTAGCTGAAGCGCTGCAATATCGGGCGCGCACTGCGGTTTTTCAATAGACATCTTCACCAAATACCAAGGAGGCTGCCATGCCATCAATGAAGAAAAATGTCGTGTTTCCAGAAGGAGCTCGACCGCTCGGGCCTTATTCGCCTGCCATCCGGATCGGTGGATTTATTTTCGCCTCGGGCCATATTGGCATGGATGCGCACACAGGCAAACTGGTTTCGGGCGGCGTGGAAGCCGAAACCCATCAAGCGCTCACCAACCTCAAAGCCGTGCTGGAAGCCGGCGGTTCCTCCCTAAGCCAGGTGGTGAAAACGACCCTTTTTCTAACCAATATTACCGACTTTGCCAAAGTTAACCAGATCTATGCCGAATTCTTCACCAGCGAACCCCCTGCCCGTTCCACGATACAAGTGGCCGCGCTGCCGGGCGGGGCCCTTTTCGAAATTGAGGCCATCGCGACCGTGTAGCCATAAATGGTGGGCGCCTGATATAGAATAGGGTTCCCCATCATGCCTAGGATCAGCATTATCGTCCCGTGCTTCAATGAAGAGCGCACTATCACGCAGCTTCTTTCGGCGATCTATAACCAAGATTATCCACGCTCCCATTTGGAAGTCATCATTGCCGACGGGCTTTCCACCGATAGCACCCGGCAGCAAATCACCAGTTTTCACCAATCTCACTCCGATCTCGCCCTGCAGGTCATTGATAATCCGAAACGGCTGATCCCCGCTGGCCTTAATGCGGCCATCGCGGCCGCCAAAGGCACAACCATCGTACGCCTTGATGCGCATTGTGTGCCACGGCCGGACTATCTCTCCCGCAGCCAGAAAGCGTTGGATTCCGGGCTGGGCTGGAATGTGGGAGGTGTTTGGGAGATCAAGCCGAGTGGTCAAGGCTGGGTCGCTGCCTCCATCGCCATCGCGGCCAGCCACCCTCTCGGGGTGGGTGACGCTTTTTATCGATTCACCCGACAACCCAAAGAAGTGGACACCGTTCCGTTTGGCGCCTTTCGCAAGGATTTGGTCAACAAGATAGGTGGTTTCGACGAAACCTTGCACACTAATGAAGATTACGAGTTCAACGCTCGCATCCGTCATGCTAAGGGAAAGATATGGCTAGACCCAGATATCAAGGCAACTTACTTTGCGCGCCCCACCCTAAGCGCCCTGGCCCGACAGTATGCCAGATATGGCTTCTGGAAATACAAAATGCTGCGCCGTTATCCGCACACACTGCGGTTTCGGCAAGCTTTGCCGCCCCTGTTCGTGCTAAGCCTGGCCCTCCTAGCCCTGGGCGGCCTGATTTGGCCGTGGCTGCATAGGGTGCTGTGGGTCGAGGTGGTATCATACTTCTTGCTCCTTCTGGGAGCAGCTGTCTTAAAGACCCTCGAAGTTAAGCAGATAAAATTATTGTTGGGTATTCCTTTGGCCATAGCGACCATGCACCTGTCCTGGGGGACGGCATTCTTATGGTCACTGTTCAGCCCAGGCGTACGGAAGGTTTAGTTTCCAACCAAAATGGAAGATGCAAAGCGAAGAACTGTGACCAAAGCTTGGCGTCTTGGCATCCGCGAGCGGCGTTGGCTGCTCATTGCGGGGGATTTTCTACTTGCCTGTGTGGCGTTGGCCTTTGCCCTCTATTATTGGGCTGCCGGGATCGATATCGGCAATGTGCGTGAGGCAGTCGAGTTCCTCCAATTACGGCCTCCCACCTGGTTTTATTTCCTGCCACTATTTTGGGTGGTGCTGCTAGTCGAAACTTATAACCCGCATCGCGCCTCCAATTGGCGCCACACGCTAACCGGGCTCGTTTCCGCTGCCTTGCTGGGCATGGGCATTTACGTGCTCTTCTACTTCACCTCAGATCCCGGCTCACTCCCCCGCAGGGGTGTGGCCAGCTTTGCGCTCGGCGCTTGGGTGCTCACCGCTTTATGGCGCTTTTTGTATATCCGCATATTCACCGCCCCCCAATTTACTCGCCGCGCCATCCTGGTTGGCGCGGGTACCAGCGGCCAGGCGTTGCTTGAGGTGATCAACAGCATCCACCCAGCTCCGTACCATGTGGTAGGGGTGCTGGATGACGATCCCCAAAAAAGGGACAAGCGCATCGCTAAACACAAGGTCATCGGTGGCGGCAATTTACTGCTGCCATTGGCGGAGGAGCACGGGGTTACAGATATCCTGGTGGCCATCAGCGGTCGTATGCAGGACCACACTTTCAGAGCTATGCTTGAAGCCCAGGAACAAGGCGTAGAAATCATTCGCATGCCAGTAGCTTACGAAGAGCTCTTGGACCGGGTCCCAGTGAATTATCTGGAAGCAGATTGGCTGGTTCGTTCCTTCGTCGATGACACCCGCGTCAACCGCTTTTACCAAATGGGTAAGCGCCTGATAGACATTATCGGAGGCCTTGTCGGGGTGGCTATCCTGGTTGTCCTGACCCCCTTCATTGCCTTGACGATTCTCATAGATTCTGGTTTACCCATTACCTTCTCGCAAACGCGCGCCGGCAAGGGCGGCAAGCCTTACCGCATCATCAAGTTCCGCACCATGCAGGTGGATGCAGAGCGGGGTGGTATACCTCAGCTCGCCCAAGAGGACGATAAGCGAAGTACGCGTGTCGGCCGCTTCTTTCGCAAGACGCGCTTGGATGAGTGGCCGCAATTCATTAACGTTCTACGCGGGGACATGTCCCTTGTCGGCCCCCGCCCGGAACGGCCCGAACTCATGGAGCACTTCGAGCAGCACATCCCGTTTTACCGGGCGCGCCTCCTGGAGAAACCCGGCATCACCGGATGGGCACAGGTTAACTATGGTTATTACGCCACTTTGAAGGAAATGTCGATTAAATTGGAATATGATCTTTACTACATAAAACACCGCGGCCCAATCTTGGATTTCGTTATCCTGCTGCGTACTATAGGGACGATCTTCGGTTTCAGAGGTCGCTAATTGGCACGCGTTTTGGTCACTGGTGGAGCCGGGTTCATCGGCTCGCACCTCACCGAGGAATTAGTTAAGCGGGGACACCAAGTTCGGGTGCTGGATAATTTCTCAACCGGCCGCCCAGGCAACTTGTCTGGGCTGGATGGCAAGATCGAGATCATTCGGGGTGATCTGCGCAATAGCGCGGATGTTAAAAAAGCAGTATCCGGTGTGGAAATTATTTATCATCAGGCTGCCTTCGTCTCACTACCCCAATCCATCGAGAATCCACACGAATGCTACGAAAGTAATGTCAGTGGAACTATCAGCTTACTCGAGGCCGCGCGCCTGGGCGGTGCCCGCCGGGTGGTGTTGGCCTCGAGCGCGGCTGTTTACGGGGCTGCCACTGAGCTACCCCAGCGGGAATCTGCGCAAACCGTATGCTTGTCTCCCTACGCCGTTTCGAAATTATTCAATGAAAACTTGTCCAAACTCTATTCGCTCACCTTCCGACTCCCGGTCGTAGCTTTGCGCTATTTCAATGTGTACGGCCCGCGCCAATCACCCGCATCCCAATACGCCGCGGTCATCCCCAAGTTCATCCAGCACCTCAAGTCAGGCCAAGCTCCTCAGGTGCACGGGGACGGGCTGCAAACCCGGGATTTTATTTACGTAGGCGACGCTGTGGCAGCCAACCTGTTGGCCGCGGAATCTGAAGTGGCAGGCCAGGTTTTCAACATTTGCTCCGGCATCGAAACCTCGCTTTTGGACCTGCTTAAAATCCTATATTCTCTGTTCCCAAAGGCTCCGCAGCCACAATTCACTGATCCTAGACCTGGGGATGTGGCCCGCTCTGTAGGTGATCCCGGCCTGGCCGCAAAAGCCCTTGGCTTCCAACCTCAAATAAGCCTGCCGGAAGGGTTAAACCGTTGCGTGGCGGGGTGGCAAGAGTGACCCGCTCCTGGTTCCGAGGAAACAAGCTCTTCCTTGCCGATCTGGCGCTGATCGTATTCGGCGTACTGGCAAGTTTCATTCTGCGACTGAACCTGGAACAGTTCTTCCTGGATTATTTGCCCGCTTTCTTTTGGATGCTGCTGCTGGCCTTACTGATCAAACCTTGGGTCTATCGCTGGTTCGGTCTTTATCAACGCGTCTGGTCCTACGCGAGCATCGAAGAAATGAAGCTAATTATCCGCGCAGTGACTGCGGCTTCGGTGCTAGTTGCCGCGGTCATATACGCGTTGTATTTCTTCCGCATTTTTTCACCTTTCGCTCTATCCCTGCCGGTCTTCGACTGGCTCCTTTCACTGGCTGCTGTAGGCGGGTTGCGCTTTGGCTTGCGCCTATTGGCGGAAAATCGCAAAGCCTTGGAGCAGGCCAGCGGTCTTGGCCTGCGTAAAGTGCTGGTGGTCGGCGCCGGAGATGCGGGTGCGTTGGTGGTCCGCGAAATGCAAAAGAACCCGCGCCTGGGGTTGGTGCCAATCGGTTATCT
The DNA here is from genome assembly GCA_036514735.1 of Anaerolineales bacterium. Lineage (GTDB taxonomy): Bacteria > Chloroflexota > Anaerolineae > Anaerolineales > UBA11579 > JAMCZK01. The sequence goes on along the minus strand of DATBWP010000047.1, from coordinate 913 downwards.
CGATGACGATGCTGAAAAGCAAGGCCAGCGTATTCACGGGTTTCCCGTGCTCGGCAAACTGGACGAGTTAAGCCAGGTGGCAGCCGCCCAGCATGCCGATGAAATCGTGATGGCCATTCCCAGCGCGCCCGGTAGTGTGCTGCGCAAAGTGGCCGAAGCCAGCCACCGCGCCGGGCTTCCGTTCCGCACCATGCCCGGCATTTACGAACTGATCGGCGGCAAAGTCAGCGTCAACCGCCTGCGTGAAGTTGACATCACTGATCTTCTGCGCCGCAAACCTGCGCAGATTGATCGTCAAAGCGTAGGCAACAGTGTGCGCGGCAAGTGCATCCTGGTGACGGGTGCCGGGGGTTCGATCGCCAGCGAATTGTGCCGGCAGGTAGGCCGTTGGGAACCGCGCCAACTTATTCTGCTAGGTCATGGTGAGAACAGCGTTTTTGAGATCCTGGTCGAATTAAACAGCGAACTCCCCGGGCTGGATGTGCAGCCGGTGATAGCAGATATTCGTGACCAGAAGAGAGTAGCGGTAGTTTTACAAAAATATAAACCCGACGTCATCTTTCACACTGCAGCCCACAAACATGTCCCTCTGATGGAAGCCAATATTCCTGAAGCGGTCACCAATAACATTCTGGGTACCCGCAATGTGGTTCATGCTGCTACCCAGGCAGGAGTGCCGCGCCTGATCATGATCTCTACCGACAAGGCCGTGCAACCAGCCAGCATTATGGGCGCCACCAAGCGCATCGCCGAATGGCTGGTGTTAGACAGTGCGGCACATTCCCAAAAAGCCTACTCCGTAGTGCGTTTTGGCAACGTGCTTGGCAGCCGGGGCTCTGTGGTTCCCCTCTTCAAACAACAGATCGCCTTGGGCGGACCGGTTACCATCACCCACCCCGACATGGAACGCTAT
>DATBWP010000046.1:0-6765 GCA_036514735.1 Anaerolineales bacterium | reverse complement strand
AGGCTAAACAGCCCCAGGGTGAGGATGTAAAAAGGGCAGGTAAGCAGCTTAAGGATCGGCCTGACGAACACGTTCACCAAACCGAAGATCAGTCCCAGCAGGACGTAAGTTACCCAATCCTGGCCATTGACTACCGAGTTTTGCAGGCCCGGCACCAGGTAAATTGCCGCGTACAGAGCTACGGCATTGACGGCCAAACGCACGATCCACAGGCTTTCCATGGTCTCTCCTACTTCTCCTCGGGGGTGAAGTTCTCAATGCGGTGTTTCACCGCATAGGCGGCTGCCTCGGCACGGGTTGCCAGGCCCAGTTTGCTCAAGATCGAGCTGACGTAATTACGCACGGTTTTCTCGCTCAAGAAGACTTCGGCGGCGATTTCTTTATTGCGTTTTCCTTGCGCCACCAGCGCCAACACCTTCAATTCCTGCTCGGTGAGTGGCGAAAAGGCTTCGGTTTCAGCTTTGCGCGTGCTCTCGCGCATACGTTTGAATACCTGCTGGGTTACTGCAGGGTCCAGCAGCGATTCACCCCGGCCGATGCGTTCTAGCGCGTTGATCAATTCCCCGCTGTCGATCTGCTTCAGCACGTAGCCGGACGCGCCGGCTGAGATGGCATCGAACAGCAGCTCATCATCCGCAAAGGTGGTCAGCATAATGACCCTGGTGCGGGGATGTTTGCTGGTGATCTCGCGGGTGGCCTCGATGCCGCTCTTGCCCGGCAGGCGGATGTCCATCACAACCACGTCCGGCTTGTATTCCTTCGCCAAGCGGATCGCTTCATCCGCGTTATTGGCCTCGGCCACTACTTCGAACTTGGGATAATGCGACAGAAGGGACTTGAGTCCCAGGCGCACCACTTCGTGGTCATCAACCAGCAGTATTTTGAGCATAGATCGCAGTTTGGGGCGGCAAGTATAATTTGCCTATGCGCGATTATAGCATGGGGTCTGGCCGCTGATGACCACCCGCCAATTGAAGTGGGTCTCGGTTGTGCTACCGTTGCTGTATGTAGGGGCCATCCTCTATGTGCGCTTTGATCTTGTTCCTCCTGAATATGCCTTAGAAGGCAACCTGTATGCCATCTTGGCGGTTGCCCTGGGCGCCATCATCTTTTCCATTACTTTTTTTGGCATTATCGAACGGCGCGAGGAAGAGATCCATCAAAGCAACCTGCACCTGGAAGCTTTGCATCAAGCTGCCTTGGCCCTAACCACCGAGTTGGACTTGCAGGCCGTGCTGCAAAAGGTGGTCGACCTCAGTTGCGAGTTGTTGAACGCCAGGTACGGCGCTCTGGGGGTCGCCGATTTGGAAACCAATCGCATTAAGCAATTTATCACCACGGGCATCTCTGACGAGTTACGCGCCCGCATTGGCGCACCGCCTCAGGGCCACGGGCTGCTGGGCGTGCTTAACCCCGGCGGCAAAACTTTGATCATCGATGACATCCGCAAGGATCCGCGTTCCGCGGGCTTTCCGCCACACCATCCCCCGATGAAATCCCTCTTAGGTGTTCCCATCAAATCCAAGGGGGAGATCTTCGGGAACTTGTACTTGGCCGATAAGGTAATGCTTTCACCCGAAGGTGAAGAGAGACTGTCTAATTTCACCCATACTGACATCCTCTTGTTGGAGAAATTCGCCACCCAGGCGGCCATTGCCATCGAGAATGCGCAGCTTTATCGCAAGACCCAGGAATTGGCTGTGCTGCAGGAACGCGAGCGCTTCGGCATGGCTTTGCACGACGGCATTATGCAGCAGGTTTACGCCACGGGTCTTTCACTGCAAGAGGCCTTAAGCCACTTCGAAAACCAGCCCGAGGAAACCCAACAACGCATGAGCCAGGCCATCCGCGATCTTAGCCAGGTATTACGCGACCTGCGCAACTACATCCTGGGCCTGCGTACCGGCCGCTACCAAGGGCAAGATCTGGCCAGCAGCCTGGCGCAAATGGCCCGCGAGCTGCACGCCAACACACTGATGAACGTGAAATTCCTTCCTCCAACCAAAATGGCCGTCTTAGGTTTGTCGGCGGAGCAGACGGACGAACTGCTTTATATTATTCAGGAAGCGCTAAACAATATCCGCAAACATGCCTATGCCCGCAACGTGGACCTGTCTTTGAAACGGTTAGAGGATCGCGTCCATCTCACGATTGACGACGACGGGGTGGGTTTCGATATGCAGGATTCTTTCGATGCGGGCGGCAACGGCTTGCGCAATATGCGCGAACGGGCGCTCACCTTGGGCGCGGAAATAAAGATCTGGTCACAAAAAGGAAAAGGGACGCACATCCATCTGAGCGTCCCCGTGTCAATCGCAAAAGAAGCCGTCCCTCAGGTTTAATCTACCAGCCTTGTTGTTGGGCAAAGCACTGCAGTTCCTCGCGCATTGCGGGATGAGCCACCGCGATCAATTCCTTGGCGCGTTCGCGCAAGCTCTTGCCGTGCAGTGAGGCCACCCCATATTCGGTAACCACATAATGGATATCGCCGCGCGAGGTGACCACCCCGGCACCCTTCTTGAGGAACGGCACGATCCGGGAGACGCCGCCCTTGGCCGTGGAGGGCAGGGCAATGATGGCTTTGCCGCCTTTGGAGCGCGAAGCCCCGCGGATGAAATCCACCTGGCCGCCGATGCCGCTGTAAATCCGGTCGCCGATGGAGTCGGCACACACCTGCCCGCTCAAGTCGACTTCAATGGCCGAGTTGATCGCCACCATCTTGTCGTTCTTGGCAATGATGAAGGGATCGTTCACGTAATCGGTTGGATGAAACTCGATCATGGCATTATCCTGCATGAATTCGTAAAAGTGCTGCGAGCCGAACGCAAAGCCGGCGATGATCTTTCCTGGATGCAGCGTCTTGGCCGCGTTGGTGATCACGCCCTTTTCCACCATTTCGATCACGCCATCTGAGAACAGCTCGCTATGGATGCCCAGGTCGCGTTTGCCGTCAAGTTTGCTAAGCACCGCGTTGGGCAGCGCCCCGATGCCCAGTTGCAAAGTGGCTTCATCAGGGATCAAGTCGGCAACCAATTCGCCTATCTGGTGCTGTTCTTTTGAGATCTTGTTGCTCACTGCTTCGGGCAGGCGATAATCGACTTCGACGATCTGGTCGATGCGGCTCAGGTGGATGAAAGAATCGCCCAGCACCCGCGGCATGTTGGGGTTGATCTCGGCGATGATGTGTTTGGAACTCTCCGCCGCCGGTTTGGTGACGCCTACCTCGATGCCATATGAGCAAAAGCCGTGGGTATCCGGCGGCGAGACCTGGATCAGGGCCACATCCACAGGCAGGAACCCGTCTTTGAATAGGCGCGGGGCGTCAGAAAGGAACACCGGCACGTAATCGGCCCGTCCGGCATTGACCGCGTCGCGCGCATTGGCGCCTACGAACAGCGCCCGATGCCGGAAGCTGCTGGCATATTCCTCCTTTAGGTAGTTCCCGCCCGCAAAGGTGAGAACGGAGACTACTTCCACGTCTCGCAGTTCTGCGGCGTGGCCCACCATGGCGAGCTCTAGCACCTGGGGCACCCCAGCCCCACCGCCCAGGTAGACCCGCGAGTTGGATTGGATGGCCCGAACCGCCTGCTCGGCGGATACCAGCTTGTCACTATACAGCGTACGTAACTTTGTGGGTAGATTCACAATCTAATTATCCCCGTCTTACTCCCCGGTTGCACGGACGCATGCCCCCTCATTTGCCTGTCGTTTGTCCATTGTCTCAAATTTCACAAATGGGGGCTTTGTCACTTTGTTTTGGGGACAACCCTGCGACAGGTGTACCTGTCCATCTTTACCCTCGGCTATTAAAGTAGGGCCAACTTGATCGACGATTCGCCTGTTGCGAATCAAGGAGGCACATATGAGTGCAATGCTTCAAAGAGGTCGTGTGATCCAAGATCCCGCCTTGGTGCGGACGCTGTTTAACGACCGCCGCATGTCCATCCTTTGGCTGGCAGCCAGGATTTGGCTCGGCTACCAGTGGGTCGAAGCCGCCCTTCACAAAGTGGAGAACCCGGCTTGGACGGTCACCGGAGAAGCCCTGAAGGGCTTTTGGTCCGCCGCCGTCCAGGTTCCCGCGGAAGGGCGCCCGCCTATCTCGTTCGATTGGTATCGCTCTTTCATCCAGTTCCTGCTCGACGCGCAGGCTTACACTTGGTTTGCCAAGGTAGTGGTCTTTGGCGAGTTGTTCGTCGGCATTGCCCTGATTCTAGGTGCCTTCACCGGAATTGCTGCCTTCTTCGGCGCCCTGATGAACTGGAACTTCATGATGGCAGGCTCGGCCAGCATCAACCCCTTGCTGTTCGTGATCTCCTTGGGTTTGGTGATGGCGTGGAAGATCGCCGGCTATATCGGTTTGGATTACTTCTTGCTGCCCCTGGTCGGCACGCCCTGGGGTTGGGTCACCCAGGTCAGGCGCTCAACACCGGCATCGGAAACCGAGAACGTTAAAACCTGACTTCGTCCCTAACAAATAATAAGAGCCTGCATCGCAGGCTCTTATTATTTAATTTCACTATTGGTTCTATCTATTTCACCAACATTTCTCTACCCCGCACACGCAAATTCAGCCTAGCAGATTGCGATGGTCGACCATGATGCAGCGGTCCATCACCACTTCCAGCCCGGCCGCTTCGGCCTTGCGGCCGGCGGCCTCGTCGAACACGCCCAATTGCGCCCAGACCGCCTTGGCTCCCACCGCGATGGCCTGGTCCACCACTTCGTCGAGGAATTCGGAACGGCGGAACACGTCCACAATATCGATAGGCTCCGGCACTTCAGCCAAACTGGGATACACCGGCTGGCCGTCCACTTCTTGGATGGTGGGGTTCACCGCGTGCACCCGGTATCCAACCTCGCGCAAATAAGCTGCGATGCGATAGCTGGTGCGCTGCGGGTTATCCGAATGGCCGACCACGGCGATAACCCGCGCCTGCTCCAGCAATCTGCGTATGTCTCGCGAGTCCTTGATCATCATTGGCCTCCAGGCCGCTGTGCAACCCCCCAGGGATATGCCATCCAGATCAGTGTGCGCGTGGCCTTGAATCCGCAAGCGGTTAACGCCTTCATCGCTCGGCCCCCTGCGTAATTCAACGCCAGGCCGCGCCTGGGTTGCAGCCGGGCGTAGGCTTGCTCCATCAGTAAGGGGATGACTGCTTCCTCCTGTTCTGGATCAGCCGCCAGCCACAGCCGGTCGGCATCTAATGTCGAGGACTGCCAGGTCAATACGCCCAGCAAGTTGCCTTCCCGCGTTGCGCTCCATTGGGCGATATGGCGTTCGCTGAAGGCGCGCCTCAACGCCCCGCGCCAGCCTGGTTCAAGTAGTTTTAGATCCAGGGGAAGTTGCCAGCGCACCTCCTCGGGGTAGCTGGCCTTCAACCAATCCAGCTGTGTCGGCCAATCCGCGGGGTGGCGCAGCCGCAACCCAAACTGCCCGGGCTGGCCGTTGGCCATCCCAGTCTGAGGCCACCCGCGCCAGGATGTGCGCCTGGCTTTTTCTACGAAACCCATTCCGCGATAAAGCGCCACGGCAGCTGTGTTCTGTTCGTCAACTTGCAGCCATGTCTCGGGGCGGTCGCTGCGCTCAACTTCTTCGAGCGCCGCTTCCGTCAGGGCGCGGGCGATGCCGCGCCGCCGGTAGTCTGGATGCACGGCGACATTGGCGATCAAATACAGGCCGCGTTTCCCATAGCGATGCGGCACCAGGCTTAGATTTCCAACCAGGTAGCCCTCTTCATGCCACACAAAACCGCTCATCGGCAGGCCCCTGCCATTTTCCGCGCCCGCCAGGTCCACCAAATGTCCCTGCGCTGCCTGGCGCATCTGGCGGATGTAAAGGCGGCCGTCGGCATCCAGGCTATCGGCAAAGCACAGCTCCACCAGGTCGGCCACCGGCAGCAGGTCGCGCCGCAGATCGAACGGGCGCAACGGGTTGGATTTGCTTTTTGAAAGCCTTAGCGCTTGAGCGTTCATATCTCTTATGGAAAGGTCGAACAATTATAGTGCCCTGATATAATTTTCTCTGATGAAGTTCCTCAGACCACGCTTGGGGGTAGCCCTGACCGCAGCTTTGCTGCTTCTCGCCGTTTGGACCTTGAGTGCACCGGGCACAGCCCTTGGTTCTGCCTTCCAGGCCACCCCGCAGCCCACCCCTACCGCCGGAGCAGACGGCCGCATCCTTTACACCGTGCAGGCCAACGATACTCCCTGGGGCATCGCCGCTCAATTTGGCATGGAGCTGACCACACTGCAGAACCTGAACGGTTGGGGCAGCGACGCCGTAGTCGTCCCGGGGCAAGTGGTTTTGTTGGGCACAGCGAGCCAGCAGGAGCCCACAGCCACGGCCGGGCCCACCACCGAAGTGGTGGCCACGCTCACTCCCGAAACGCCCGGCACCGGCAGCATTTGTGTGTTGCTTTTTGATGATGTCAATGGCGATGCCACCCGCCAGGAAACCGAGTTTGGTATTGCCGGCGGGCAAGCCAATGTGAACGAACGCACCGGCCTGGCTTCTCGTACCGCCGCCACCGAATCCGCCTTGGACGCAGATGGTGAACCGGTGCGCACCTGCTTTGAGGAACTACCTCTGGGCGAGTACACCGTCAGCGTCGCCATCCCCGAAGGCTATAACCCCACCACCGCGCCCAACATCACCATTCAGATCGCCCCTGGGCAGACCCAGGAGATCAACTTTGGGGCCCAGGCCTCTTCCTCCTCTGGGCTCAGCCTTTCCACGGACGAAGGCCGGCCTTCGCCGGTGATGGG
>DATBWP010000045.1:0-3935 GCA_036514735.1 Anaerolineales bacterium | reverse complement strand
TTCAGTACGCATCTTGAGCCCTTTTTTAAGCATCAGGTCAATGGCGTCCGCCAGGAAAAATTCGTTTTTGGTGACTATGCCTGCTTTCATCTGCTCGTCGATGGCAGCCATCAAGTTCTCCCCATGTTTAAAATAATAGATACCCACCACGGCCAGGTTGTTGCTTACGTCGCTGGGCTTTTCGATCAGGCCGGTCACCCAGCCGTCTTTACCTACCGCGGCCACGCCGAAGCGGCGCGGGTCTTCCACCGGTTTCACCCAGGCTACTGCGTCGGCCTCTTCTTTGTCGAGGTTGGAGAAATCGGTTTCGACCACGGTATCCACAAAGATCACGATGGTGTGTCCATGTAAATACTGGCGCGCCTGAGCCAAGGCGTGGGATTGGCCCAGGAGTTCCTTCTGTTCCACGAAATGGGTTTTCACCTTGGGATATTCATCCTGCATATAACGCTGCACCTGGTTTCCCAGGTAGCCGACGATGAAAACATACTCGGCGCGTTCTGCGCCGGGAGCCGTGTGCAGCAGCTTGAGCACATGCCCGAGCACAGTATCGCCGGCCGCGCTAAGCAACGGCTTGGGGCGGCTCCAGGTGTGTGGGCGCAGCCGGGTGCCAAAGCCTGCCATGGGGATGATGATTTTCAAGGGCTCCGCCATCAGCTCTCCAGTTTAGCGCACACCAGCAAACCTTTGCCCACCGGCAATACTGCGGCGTCAACCGTTTTGTCCTTGCGCGCGGTTTTAACAAAGTCCTGCAGTTCGTCGCGGTGGCTGATCACATTGTCGGCCACCAAAAGGCCACCCGGCAGCAGGCGCGGCACCACCAACGCGTACAACTCGGCATACATTTCCTTTTCGGCGTCTAAAAAGCAAAAGGCGATCTCATCATAATCCTTCAGTTTGGAACGCGCGTCGCCGTTCACAAGCTCCACGCGGTCTTCCACTTTGGCCCTGGCAAAGGTCTCGCGGGCCAGCTCAGCCTTCTCCGGCAACAGTTCGTAAGTGACCAGCTTGTCGCCGCGCTGCTGGCAAGCCTGCACCAGCCACAAGGCCGAGTACCCTGCGCTGGTGCCTATTTCCACCACCGGCCCGCGCGGGGCGCTGGCCGCTAGCAAGGCCAGCAGCATGCCGGTCTCGGCGGGCACCTGGCGCAATCGCTTCAAGTTAGGAGTACCGTCGTGGCGATCGCGAGCGTCACGCTGCTCCAGGTAAGCCATGCGCTCCTGGACGGTCTTTGACAGCTCGCTGAAGGCAGGCTTCATCGCAAACAACCCGGGTCAGGCATGGGGTGCCTCGAGCCGCTCAGGGCGGGCTTTGTGCCAGGCAGTTGCTTGTTGGTAAGCATGCCCGACCTGCAATAAACGCTCTTCAGAAAAATGCGGCCCGAGTAATTGCAGGCTAAGCGGCAATTGCTGGCTATCGAAACCCGCCGGCAGGGAAAGCCCGGGCACGCCGGCCAAATTGGCCGGCAGGGTAAACACGTCTTCCAGATACATTTCGAGCGGGTTACCGGTGTGGGCGCCAATGCGAAAAGCGCTGTTTGGGGTGGCCGGAGCGGCGATTAGGTCCACTTTTTCGAAAGCCTGCTCGAAATCGCGGCGGATCAACGTGCGCACTTTCTGCGCCTGGCCGTAATAAGCTTCGTAATAGCCGGCCGAGAGGGCGTACGTGCCGATCATGATGCGCCGTTTCACCTCGGGGCCAAAGCCCTGGCCGCGGGTGTGGGTGAACATGTCAAACAGGTTGTCCTGGGGGACGCGCAGGCCGTAGCGCACCCCGTCGAAGCGGGCCAAGTTGGCGGATGCTTCGGCGGGAGCGATGATGTAATAGACCGGCAGGGCGTATTCGGTATGCGGCAGGCTGACCTCGCGGGTGGATGCGCCCAACTCTTCCAGTTGGGCGATGGCGACGCGCACCGCTTGCTCCACCTCGGGCTGCAAGCCTTCAATGAAATATTCTTTTGGCACGCCGATCTTCAGGCCCTTTAGCTCCATCCGTTTAGCGAGCTTGATCTTAGGGGCGGCACTTTCCAGCGTGGTGGCATCGCGTGGGTCGAACCCAGCCATCACATTAAGCATGGCCGCGGCATCCTCGGCGGTATGGGCTAACACTCCCACCGTATCCAACGAGGAACCGAAAGCAATGAGGCCATAACGTGAAACGCGCCCATAAGTGGTCTTGAGGCCGGTAAGCCCGCACAGGGCGGCCGGCTGGCGCACCGAACCGCCGGTGTCGGTGCCCAGCGCCACAGGCGCCAGGCCCGCGGCCACCGCGGCGGCGCTGCCCCCGCTAGAGCCGCCGGGCACGCGCTCTTCGTCCCAGGGGTTGCGCACCACACCATACGCGGAATTCTCTGTGGAGGAGCCCATGGCGAATTCGTCGGTATTGGTCTTGCCGAGAATCACGACGCCAGCATCCAGCAACCGTTGCACGGAGGTGGCGTTGTAGGTGGGGACGAAACCTTCGAGGATGCGCGAACCGGAGGTGGCCGGCATGCCCGCCACGGTAAGTACATCTTTCACTGCGATGGGCAAACCCAGCAACGCGGGAAGCTTGGCTTTGGTCCTGCGCCCCTTGACCAGTTGCTTGTCGGCTTTGGCCGCAGCCTTCAGGGCTGCCTCTGCCGCCACGTGCAGATAGGCGTTCAGGCGCCCATTGTGTTTCTCGATGCGGGCAAGATAGGCTGCGGTCAATTCCCGGCTGGAAAAATCGCCGGCGCGCAGGCCCTTTAGCGCCTGGGTGACGGTGAGGGGAACAAGCCCTTCGGGCCGTTTTTGCAGGTCTTTCACGGCGCCCCGTCCAGCACCGGCGGCACACGGAACTGCTCGTCGACCACCTCGGGGGCATCGCTCAACAAGTCCTCGCGCGGCATAGCGGGGCCGGCTTTGTCCTCGCGCAGGCGTGATTGTTCCACCACCACACTAGTCATCGGTTGCACCGCGCCGGTGTCCAATTCCTGTAATTTGCTGATGTGATCGATGATGTTGGAAAGTTGCTGGCGAAAACGCTCTTTTTCGTCTTCGGTCAGGTGCAGGCGAGCCAGCAGGGCGATATGTTCGACATCTTCGCGGCTGAGGGGCATGGTGAAAAAATTATAACAGTGGGGTCACTGCGAGTGAAGCGAAGCAGTCTCCCGGCCTGTGATGGAGATTGCCACGTCGGGCTGCGTCGCTAAAGGCAGGTCAATGCGCCCACCTCGCAATGACGATCTAGGGCGGAAACTTCTCACCACTCCGCTGCATACCAGCGCAGGTACAGTTCGACATGGCTGCTCCAGTAATCTTCGTTGTGGTTACCGTTGAACAAGGACCATTCATGAGGTAGAGCGCGTTCGTTAAGCAGGCTTTCGAACCAGATCGCCGAATCGAGGATGGCGCGCTGGTCACGGTTGCCGATGTCCAGCCAGATGCGCAGCGCCAGCCTGGGAGTCAGTTTATCCAACCAGTCGCGCATTTTTGGGGCGTCCTCCTGAAAGACCGGCGGGCTGTGCCCGCCCAACGCCCCGAATAACTCCAGGTGGGTCAGCGCCAGGTGGATAGCCCAGGAGGCACCCCGCGACAGGCCGCCCACGGCGCGGTGAGCTCGGTCGGCCAGGGTGCGGTAGTTCAGGTCCACCCAGGGGATGAGTTCTTCCACTATAGCCTCGTCGAAGCCAGAGGCGGCCGGCTGGGTGTAGTGCGAACCGTCGGCCGGCATCACCATAATGAAAGGTGCCAGGTCGCCGGTTGCGATCAGGGCATCGGCTGCTTCATCGGCGCCGAGGCGGTCCCACTGGTCTTCGTTATAGGTCTGGCCGTGGATGAGATAAAGCACCGGGTAGCTTTCCTCGGCGTGGTGTGTGCAACAGGGCGGGGTGTAGACGCGGAAAGCCAGCGCCTTGTCCAGGAATTCCGATGCGAGGGTATGTTGCTCGATAGCCCCGCCTACCACCAGGCAAG
>DATBWP010000044.1:0-4251 GCA_036514735.1 Anaerolineales bacterium | reverse complement strand
GTAAGAAAAGTGGCCCATTTTCACCCCAGGCCCCAAAGTGGAGCTCTTTACCTCGCCGAAGTTGCCCATGTGCACGCCATCCCCCAGTTGGGCGCCGGGGCGCAGGTGGGCAAAGGGGCCGATTTCCACATGGTTTTCGATAATGGCCGTCTCGACCACGGCAGCCAAGATCTTACAGGCGTTGCCTACGCGGCTATCTCGGATCACGGTGTTGGGGCCGATGACGCAATCTTCGCCGATGTGGGTAGTTCCCAGCAACATGGTGTTGGGCCATAGCACCGTATCCTGCCCAATGGTGGCGCCGGCTTCAATAAAGGTGGACTGCGGGTCAATCAGCGTAACGCCGGCCAGCATCCAATGCTGATTAATGCGCTTGCGCAGCGCGACCTCAGCTTCGGCTAAGTGCACACGGGTATTGACGCCAATGGCTTCGTCCGGGTCTGCTAAGGCGACTGTGGCAACCTGCTCATTGGCTTTGGCGGCCAGCTCAAGCAGATCGGTCAGGTAATACTCCTTTTTCTTTGGGGAGGGTTTGAGTTTGCCCAGCGCTGACCACAACCAATCGGCACGGAAACAATAGGCGCCGACGTTCAATTCATCGATAGCCAATTCCGCGGGGGAAGCCTCGGCTTCCTCGATGATGGCAAGCACTTCGCCGGAGCTGCCGCGCTTCACGCGGCCAAAGCCGCGGGCCTGGCTGTGCTTGAGGACCAGCATGCTGAAGGGCCCCTGGTTCTTTTGTTGGGCGGCAAGCAGCGCTTTTAGAGTGTCGGATGTGAGCAACGGCAGGTCGGCATTGGAAACAAGGACCAGATCGGCTTTGCCTTCGCAGGCATCCTTGGCTTGCAGCACGGCGTGCCCCGTGCCAAGCTGCTCCGCTTGCTCGATGAAATCGGCGCGAGGACCCACCACCGCACGAATGGCTTCAGCGCCGTGGCCTACGACCAGCAGGGGGCGGCCTTCACCTAGGCCCTCGGCAGTTTCGAGGGCGTGCAGGACTATCGGGCGCCCAGCCAGGAGGTGAAGTAATTTCGGCAGGCGAGAACGCATACGGGTCCCCTTGCCGGCAGCCAATAGGATGACGCAGGCACTCATGGGTGCTGGCCTTTTGGAATGGGGAAAGACCGCCCTGGCTGAAAAGGCCGAAACGAATAAACCTGATCTGGCTTGGAGAGGTTAAATAGCTCTGGTAAAGGAGGTTCTTCGGTTTTTTTAATAGGCATCGATTTGAGTTGCAGTCGGGGCGCCTGGACTCGAACCAGGATCCACGGATTCAAAGTCCGGTGTGCTGCCATTGCACCACGCCCCAGCACTGCCCGCTTAGGGGGGCAACAAGTGAAATTGTAACATAGCGAAATTCCGGCGGAAATTGAAGGGATGGATCACCCGCTAAAGGATGGGATAGCGAACAAGCGAGCCTAAAGCAAAATGCTCACTGGGTTGAGTCAGGAAAAAGCCGAGAAAGGGGTGGTGCAGGGGCTAATCTTTTGGAGCCAGACCTAATTGCACAGCTTGTTCGTAGGTGAGGGCGCCGGGCCTGGGCGCCGAAGGCAATTCTTTTTCTTTGTTCTTCCAGTACTTGTCGGTGCGGCTGCGGCTGATGGGTCGGGTTTCTGCCTTATCCAATAAGCGTTCCAGGTGGGGGTCAGTATCCGTTATCTGTCTGGCAGGCCTTTGCGGTTGGTGCGCGACGCCTTGAGTTGCCAGTTCCAGCCTGTCCAGCTCGGCCAGGATGCGCCCGACGGCTTTTCGCAAGGCCTCGGCGTGGGCGGCCGAGCGGGCGGCGGTGAGGGGCTTGGTGGCGACCAACAAGGCATAAGAGGAACTTACGCTGGTCAAGTGCAAATGATAATCTTTGCCGCGGAAGGCGAGGAGATCGTCGCGTTGGTCGGCTTTGGCAAAGGCGGCAATGTGACCGGCGGCGAAAAAGGCGGCCATCAAATGGGGCATCAACGAAGTTTCGATCTCATCATCGGGAAGGGCACCGGCGCGTGCCAGGATCTGGCCGCGTTCATTGATGAGGGCCACACTCAAAGCCTGTAGATTGAAACGCAGCTCGGCTAACTGTTCCGAGATGTGCTTGGCGGCGTGGTCTGCGGTGGAGAATTCCTTCTCCATAGCTGTGATCTCGGGCGGCAGGATGCTCTGGGCCATGCCGAAGAGGCGCTCAACCGCGTCCAGCAGATCCGAAAGCTCCACTGGCTTGAAGAAAAACGCATCGGCCCCGGAACGGGCCACCTGTTTGCGGATCTCGGCTTCATGCACTCCACTTACCAAGATCACTTTGGTATTCGGTTCGCGACGGCGAAAACGGACCATTAACTCCAGCCCGGAGATCCCCGGCAAGAGCACATCGGCCAGGAGCAGATCGAAGGGGCCCGAATCCAGCGCCCTGAGAGCTTCCTCGGCGGAGGAGGCAATGACAACGTCGAAGGCGGGGTCCAGGCTTTCGAGCCCGGCGCGAAAAACTTCGGCGCTTTCCCGCTGATCCTCAACGAGCAAGATGCGTTTAACGGACATCGCGCGGGAATTCTAGCATCAAGCGGGATGGCGGGGGGAAAAAGAAGGGCGGAGATTAGGGATACAGAGATTAGAGATTGGAGATTACCGACAAATCGAGGGTGTTCACACGGAAAGCAGATTGGGCTAATCGCGTTGAAGGACCACCCAGGGGGTGCCGTGTTGCGGGTTGGGATGAACATGGAGGGGAACGTGATAGGCGCCTTGCAGAATCTCAGTGGTCAACACCTCGGCAGGTTTGCCCGAGGCGCGAATGCGGCCCTCCACCAGCAGGACAAGCCGATCAGCGTACAAGGAAGCCAGGTTGAGATCGTGCATGGTCACCAACACGGCCAAATTATGCTCGCGGGCCATGCGGCGCATGAGACTAAGCAAACCAACCTGGTGGTGCAGGTCCATGTGGGCGGTGGGCTCATCTAGCAGCAGGATGGGGCAATCCTGGGCCAAAGCACGGGCCAGGATGACGCGTTGCTGCTCACCACCCGAAAGCTCGCCAATGCGGCGGTCACTGAGATAGCTTAGGTCAGCAGCTTGCATGGCGCGCTGAATGTGATGAAGATCGCGGGGCCCGAGGCGGCCTAGCCAACTTAAGTGCGGGGTGCGACCCAGTGAAACACACTCGAACACTGTGAAGACGGGGGGCAATTGTGTAGATTGAGGCACCACTGCGATCTGACGGGCGCGTTCTCCTGCAGATAGCGCTGACACATCCCTTCCTTCAATAGAAACAGTCCCCGAAGCGGGCTGGAGCACGCCACTCACGGCGCGGATCAAGCTGGTCTTCCCGGAACCATTGGGGCCGATGAGGCCAAGCACTTCGCCGCGCGCAAGCTCTACATCGAGGTCGTGGAGCACCTCCTTTTCGCCATAGGCCACGCGCAGGGAGCGAACAGAGAGCATGGGCTACCAGATCAGCGCGGCTTTGGCGCGGCGCAACAACCAGAGGAAGAAAGGGACACCGACCAGCGCGGTAAGGATGCCGACCGGCAGCACCTGTGGGGCAAAAAGTGAGCGCGCCAACAGGTCGGCCAGCAGAAGGGCGGCAGCTCCGCCCAGAATGGAAAGCGGGAGGAGGCGGCGATAATCGCCACCCCAAACAAGGCGAAGCGCATGAGGGACGATGAGACCGATAAAGCCGATCATGCCCGAGAAGGCGACGGCTGCCGCGGCGGCCAAGGAAGCGGCAAGGATCAGAACGATCTTGATGCGCTCGACGGGCAAGCCTAGTTGTTGGGCTTGCTCTTCGCCCAGTTGGAGCACATTAAGCTGGTGCCCGGAAACCAGCAGCAGGCCGAGGCCAATCACAATATACGGCAACGCGGCGATCACAGGCTGCCAGCCGCTCAACGTGGCGCCCCCCAGTAGCCAGGCCAGGGCACGGCGCAGTTCGTTTTCGGAGTAAAGCATCAGGAAGGAGGAGAGCGCGGTGGCGAAGGAACTCACTGCGACACCCGCCAGGATCAACGTGGTGACGGGAACGGTTTTGCCGATGCGGGCGATAGCTAGCACTACCGCAACGGCCAAGAGGGCGCCCAGGAAAGCCGCTGCCGGGATGGTGTAGAAACCCAAGGCGGTTGTGGGCCAGCTTTGCGCCATCACAAATACAGCGCCCAAACCGGCGCCGGAGGCCACGCCGATCAGGTAGGGATCAGCAAGCGGGTTGCGGAATAACCCCTGGTAAGCGGCGCCGCTGCCCGCCAAGGCGGCCCCGGTAAGGGCGACCAAGATGGT
>DATBWP010000043.1:0-7161 GCA_036514735.1 Anaerolineales bacterium | reverse complement strand
CGCGGGTGAGCCCCATGGTGAAGGGTGGGAACCCAGAACCCTCGCGCACCGCAATGCGGATGGCAAGATAGGTGCTGCTCCACACCACATAGACCACCAGCAAATTGAGCAGGCCGATGGGGTCCAGGGCGGAAGCGGGAGCGGCGGAATTCGGTGTTGAGTTGCGTGCAGGCACGGCGGCCATTGTAACCGCGCAGTGCGCCGCGTCCGGCGTGTATAATCTTTTAAGTTCGTTACGCTCTATCAGAGGGCTTATGAAACCTAAAAGGCTTGTTTCCAAATCCGACGGCGACTTTTTTAGCAGTTTTGGCCAACAGATCCGCCTGATCATCCGCCTGATCGCCGACCCACGGGTCAGCTTGTGGCTAAAAGCGCTACCCGTCTTTTCATTGATCTATTTGATCTCCCCGCTGGATATTGTCATTCCCCTGGTGGACGATGCCTTCGTCCTGTGGATCGCCAACACACTGTTCTTGGAACTTTGCCCGCCCGAGCTGGTGGATGAACACCGCGCCCGCCTGGAGCAGGAAGCCCACCCCAAAAAACCAGGCCGGCCGGCGATTGACGAGGAGGATGTGATCGAGGCGCGTTACAAGAACAAAGAATGAAGATCCCTTGGCGCAAGCTCGGCTGGGTTGTGGTGTTATTGGGAATGGTTGTTGCTTGCGCCCAGTCTGTGCCGGCGACCAATCCAACCGCCAAAGCTACGCAGGCCAACGCAACGGCTCCAGCTGCCCAAGCGACCGAGCTTCCCACCGAGACGACAGTTCCAAACACACCGCTCCCCGTACCCGGCTTTCCCGAGGCGGAAGCCTATGGTTGGGCGGAGATCGCCTCGGGATTCACAAAACCGCTTCTGCTCACCCACTCCGGCGACGGCAGCAGGCGCTTGTTCGTGGTTGAGCAGGATGGCAAGATCTGGATCATTGAGAATGGAGCCAGATCAGCCGGACCCTTCCTGGATATCGATGCGCGCGTGGGCAGCGAAAGCAACGAGCAAGGTTTGCTGGGCCTGGCTTTCCCCGCCGATTTTGAACAAAGCGGCCTTTTCTATGTGAATTACACCGATGTTGCCGGCGACAGCGTGGTTTCGCGCTTCCGGCTTTCCTCCGATCCCAATTACGCGGACGCCGAAAGCGAGGAAATCTTGTTGCAGGTTGACCAACCCGCCGCCAATCACAACGGCGGCCATCTTGAGTTTGGGCCGGATGGGTACTTGTATATCGGCCTGGGTGACGGCGGATCGCAGGGCGATCCAAACGGCAACGGGCAATCGCTGAATACATTGCTTGGCAAGATCCTGCGCATCGACGTGAACGCCGCCGCTCCCTACGGCGTCCCGGCGGACAACCCCTTCGCCAACGGTGGCGGGCTGGGTGAGGTCTGGGCCTATGGTTTCCGCAACCCGTGGAGGTTCAGCTTTGACCGCGCCACAGGCGATCTCTATATAGGCGATGTGGGCCAATATCAGTGGGAGGAGATCGACTTCCTGCCCGGCGGCTATGTGGGTCCCTTAAATTTCGGTTGGAATTATTTTGAAGGTACGCATGCCTACGAGGGTAACCCACCCTCGGATGCCAAACTCACTATGCCGGTGGCCGAATATGAGCATGGCTCCTCGCGCTGTTCGGTCACCGGAGGATACGTGTACCGTGGCGCAGCCTTGCCCGCCTGGCAAGGCGTTTACGTGTACGCCGATTATTGCTCGGGTGAGGTCTTCGGTCTGATACTACAGGCTGGCGGCGTTTGGGAGACTCGTCTTTTGTACGACACCCCCTACCTGGTGACCTCATTTGGGTTGGATGAGGCCGGCGAACTTTACCTCATCGATCGTTCGGGCGGTGTTTACCAATTGCTGTCGCAATAGACTGCCTTCGCCGCCCGGCAGGGCGCAAATGAAAACTTCGCTGACTAAACCAACGCAAATCCTTGTTGTTCATAATCCACAGGCCTCCGCCTTTAAACCGCAACCCTTACGCAGCCTGATGGAAAAGCATTTTGCGGGCTGCCAGGTGGACTTCGTTGAATGCAGCCGCACTGAGCTGGCCGCGCGCCTGGCGCCCTGGCTGCAGTCTGACGTGCAAATGATCATCGCCGCGGGCGGCGATGGCACGGTGGCGGATATCGCCAGCGCGCTGCCCCCAGACGGGCCACCGGTGGGCATCCTGCCCATGGGTACCGGCAACGTTTTGGTGCGCGAGTTGGGCATTCCCCTCGACTTGGACCAAGCTGCGGCCCTGGCTGCCGGGACCCACGCCGTGCGCCATTTGGACCTGCTGCGGGTGGCAGAGCGCGCCTACCTGATCTCGGTGAGTGTGGGGCTAAGCGCGCGGGCCATGCGCGAAACCACCCCGGTGCGTAAAAAGATCTTTGGCAAGAGTTCCTACCTGGTAACGCTGTTCATGAACTTCTTTGCCATGCAGCCGGTTGCCTATGGGGTGGAAGCCGACGGCCGTCCACTTCAGATCCGCGCTAGCGACCTGATGGCCGCTAATTGCGGTATCCTGGGATACAAGGAACTGCGCTGGTGGCCCGCGGTGCAGCCCGATGACGGGCATCTGGACCTCTGTTATTTGGAGGCGAAGACGGGGTTTGCTTACTTATGGGTAGTGATCAATTTCCTTGCCGGCCGCTATATTCGTTCTGAACGGTTGAACCACTTCCCTGTGCAAAAGAGCGTGTGGATCAAAACCCCAGAGGGTTTGCCGGTGCAAGGCGATGGGGATTGGATCGGAACTACTCCCGTCCAGATTCATCTGGAACCGCGCGCACTAAAAGTGGTCGTGCCTGCTGGGAGGTAACAAAGCACTCCGGTTTTAAAATGTTGAAAACTTCTAAATACCTGCTTCTTCTGACCACCCTCCTTTTGATTTCGACCGCCTGCGCGACGGTTGAACCTACCCCGGCTTTAATCGCCACACCCAGTGCGACCCCTGAATCGCCGCCTGCAACGCCAACAGCAACGCACGAACCGCCTACGCTTGTAGCCCCAACGCTGGAGGTGAGCTCCACTCCCGAAGAACCTATTCGCTTTGCCGTCATTGGAGATTACGGGTTTGCCGGTCCCGATGAGCTTGCGGTTGCCGAACTGGTTAAAAGCTGGCAGGTGGATTTTATTGTGACCACCGGCGATAACAATTACCCGAACGGGGAGGCAGAAACTATCGATGAGAATATTGGCCAGTATTACCACGACTACATTGGCGACTACCAGGGGGAGTTCGGGCCGGGCAGCCCCGAAATGCGTTTCTTTCCAAGCATCGGAAACCACGACTGGAATGCGCGCGCGGGGTTCGAGCCTTACTTAGCTTATTTCTCCCTGCCTGGCAATGAACGCTATTATGAGGTCGTGCGAGGCGCGGTGCACCTGTTCATCCTCAACAGCGATACCAATGAGCCTGACGGCGTGGGCCGCTCGTCAGTGCAAGCCGGCTGGCTGCGCCAGGCATTGGCGAATTCGTCCGCAGACTGGCAGGTGGTGGTGATGCACCATCCGCCCTATTCCTCCGGACGACATACCTCTACTGAATGGATGCAATGGCCTTTTGCCGAATGGGGCGCGGACGTGGTGCTGGCCGGGCACGATCACCTTTATGAGCGCTTGGAAGTAGACGGTATTCCCCATATAACCAATGGATTAGGCGGTTCCCCCGCAATCTATGATTTTTCACTGATCGTTAAAGAGAGCCTGGTTCGCTACAACGATACATATGGGGCTATGCTGGTGGAAGCCACCAATGATTGGGTCCGTTTCGACTTTATCAATATCGAAGGGGAATTGATCGACACGCTCATGCTAGCGGCTGACTAACTTTACAGCCCGGCCTTCCTCTTATCGAGGAAAATTGTCTCGCTGGCTGCCAACGCGGCTTTCAAAGGCTCGCTTCTCAACGGCATCACGCGGCTGTTGGCAAAGTAAGGGAAATCGAAGTGGGTCTCATCCCCGGGCACTAAGCCGGGAATAGGCATCAGGCGCGCGGTCAGCGGCTTGCCCAACCGCAGCGCCAGCGCGGCCAGGTCCAACAAGAGCGCGGATAGCTGCTCGACAGTTGTATTGCCTGCCAGGGGCACCGTGTCCAATCCGGTGCCGCACACCGCGGCATACAGCAACAGGTCGTTGACGGTCAGCGTGCCCTGTGCGGCGCGCTTGGCCAGGGTGGCATCTTCCAATGGCGGTAACAGCAGGCCGCAAAAGCCGGCGCGGGGAAACTTGGCCGCGTCGATGGCCTGGGTGAGAACGGCAGCCGCGGCCAGCGAGCCCTGTAATCCGACAGCGGGCACACCCATGCGCTCGAAGGCGGTGCCCAGCGATTCCTTTTCTTCGGGGAAAGAAGCCAATGAAAAATCAATGCCGCCAAAGGCGACCTTGTATGTTTTGGCGATGCGCAGGGCAATGCCTGCCATAACCTGCGCGTGACGCTGGATGCTTAGCGTCAGGGCGCGGCTGCCTTGCGCGATATTGCCGGCGCCTTCGAAAGCAGCCACCGCCAGGTCGGCGGCTTGGGTGGCGATGGCAAACGCGGGCGCCGCGCCGGCGTGGTAGGCTGCCGGGAAGAACGGCGACCCGGCTGGCACGTTAGCCAGGGCGGCGAAACGCAAATTAGCAAACCCGTTGTCTTCAAGCAGGGAAACTTTTTGGATGAGCAGCGCGCAGGCCTGAAGAGCTTGCAGGTTGATGCCCCTCTTGGCCGAAGCGATTTCCCCGCTAAAGAAAGCTATTTTAGTTGCGGCCAGCAGGTCCGGGATGAAGAAATAACTTTCTGGCAGTTCGGGCAGGGCCGGCCCCAGAGAGACATAGCCAAAGCCCGCCTCGCTGGCCAGCGACTCGATCATTACGGCCGTCTCTACCGCGCGGCTTTGGGTGAGTGGCTTGACCCAGCGCGGGAACGGCCTTGTGGCTAAGCGCAGAGTCTGCACCTGGTAGCCAGCGGTTTCGTAGGCAGATTTGGCAGCTCTTGCGAACTTCGCCAGCGGAGCCAGCTGGCTGGCTTTGAGCGCCGGCTTTGGGGCAAAAAACACAGTGAGAGAGCGAATCTTCACGGCCGCACTGCCTTTTGGCCGCGCTGGCGGACTACTTCGAACATCAGCACGCTGCCCGCCGCGGCCACGTTCAGCGATTCCATCCCTCCCGGCATGGGGATCTGGATCGGTTTCGGCTGCAACCTGGCGGCCTCTTTCCCCGAGCCGCGCGCCTCGCCCCCAAGGATGAAGGCTAAGGGTTGAGTCAGGTCTTCCTCGTCGTAAACCTTCCCTTGCCGGGCCTGCGCTACAAAGATTTGCAAGGCATGTTCTTTAAGAAAGCCTTCTATCTCGCTCCAATTCAGGCTGCGCATCGACTGCAGAAAATGCGCTCCCATGCCACTGCGCATTACTTTGGGCGCAAATGGTTCGGCGCAGCCTGGGCCGAGCAACACAACGCCGCAGCCCGCCGCGGCCGCGCTGCGCAACAGGGTTCCCAGATTGCCGGGATCGGCCACCCCATCGAGAATTAGCGCGAAGTCAAGCGCTTTTGGCAACGGTAGTTCGCGCTGCTCCACTTCCAGCAGCACTCCCTGGGGGGTTTGCGTATCGCTGGCAGCTTTCATGACTGGCTCTGTAACCTGTTCTGCCACGCGGCGCGCTTGCAATTCGCCGATTAGCGCAGCATGTTGGCTGGCAAATGGCTGGGTGTACAAAGCCAGCCGCACCCGCCATCCGGACTTGAGCGCCTCCTCAGTCAGTCGCGCCCCTTCCACGACGAACGCGCCGGCTTCGGCGCGGCGCTTGGCCTGTCGTTGCAAGGCGCGCAGCGCCTGCACCTTAGGATTGCGGACAGAGCTGATCACTGGGGTATTCTAATTCAGCAACCGGAAGGATGTTAGAATGCGCGCCCCGAGAGGAGGCCTCATGCCTGATGCGCGCGTTGAAAAATTAGCCCAGACCCTAGTGGAGTATTCGGTGCAAGTAAAACCAGGCGATTGGGTGGTGATTGCCAGCCAACCTATCGCCGAACCGCTGGTGCGCGCCGTGTTGCGTTACACTCTGCGAGCCGGGGGCCGGCCCAGCGTGTTGCTGAGCATGGATTCCACCGCCCAGGTGTATTACGAAGAGGCTGACGAAGACCAGCTCAAGTGGCTTTCCCCTTTCGAAAGCATGCCGTTCGAAGAGGCCGATGTGCTCGTCAACATCCAGGCTACGGAGAATACCCGCGCTCTGACCGGCGCAGACACCAGCAAGATGCAAATGCGTTCTGCCGCCCGCAAAGGCGTGATGGACGCCTACATGCGCCGCGGCGCTTCGGGCGAATTGCGCTGGACCTTGACGCAATTCCCCTGCCTGGCTTACGCCCAGGATGCCGATATGAGCCTCAGCGAGTTCGAGGACTTCGTCTACCGCGCCACCTTCGCCGACCAGGACGACCCGGTGAAATTATGGAAGGAAGTGGAAGCCAACCAGGAGAGGTTGGTGCGCTGGCTTAAGGGCAAAAAGCAGATGCGCTTGCAGAGCCCTGACGTCGACCTTACCCTTTCGATCGAGGGGCGGCCTTTCAAGAATTCCACCGCTACCCACAACATGCCCGGCTCGGAGATCTTCACCAGCCCCGTGGAAGATTCGATGAACGGCTGGGTGGCGTACAGCTACCCCGCTATTCGCCTGGGCCGGGAGGTGGAAGGTATTCGCCTGGAATTCAAGGAAGGGCAGGTGAGTAAGGCCAGCGCCGAGAAGAATGAAGATTATTTGATCAAGATGCTGGATCAGGACCCCGGCGCCCGGATCATTGGCGAACTGGGCATCGGAACCAATTACAGCATCGACCGCTTTACCAAGAGCATCCTCTACGACGAGAAGATCGGCGGCACGATCCACACCGCCGTGGGCGCCGGCTACCCCGAAGTGGGCGGCAAGAACCAGTCTGCCTTGCATTGGGACATGATCTGCGATATGCGCACGGACAGCGAGATCCGCGTGGATGGCGAGCTGTTCTATAAAGACGGACGTTTCCAGGTCTAAAATTGCGTGCTTGTAGCGCCCTCGGCATTTCTGTATGATGACGGAAGTTCCCGTTCATTCGCCTGACGGAAAGTGAAGCGTTACCCCTCAAACGACATCTAATAACGTAGCACTCTAGGGCCCGCTGTCGATGCTAAAGGCAAGGAGCCTGCGTGCCTAATGATTCGCCAT
>DATBWP010000042.1:0-2846 GCA_036514735.1 Anaerolineales bacterium | reverse complement strand
AAAACGAAACGCCCTATTGAATAAGAAGGCAATTCAAACCGCTAAGCAGATCGCCAAAATCGATAATAAGGCCGCCAGATGGATCGCCAAGGATGCGCTCAAAGAACTGCAGAGTGAACCGGTCCAAGCGAGGTTGCGTGCGAAAGCCGAAAAGGGAAAATAACCTCTCTCAGAAAAGAAAAGTCGACGGGATCCTCGCTCGCCTGCGCAGCATGGCGGACCCCAAGCTTTTAAAGCAGGAAAAACGCTTAGGCATCGACGTCAGCCAGGGGCTGGGTATCTCGATCTGGGACCTACGCAAGGTGGCCAAGGAGCTTGGCAAGGACCAGGCGTTGGCAGAAGCGTTATGGCAGACCGGGATCCGGGAAGCCCGCCTGCTAGCAGGCTACGTGGCCGACCCGGCAACGATCAGCGAACCCACGATTGAGGCCTGGGTTGCGGATTTCAACTCCTGGGATATCGTCGACCAAGTGGCTGATGTGATCTGGCTTTCGCCTTATGGAGTCAAGAAGGCGGCCGAGTGGAGCAGGCGGCCTGAAGAGTTTGTGAAGCGGGCAGGTTTTGTAATCATGGCCGGTCTGGCTGTGGAAAAAGGCACAACCGATAACGTACTGGAGAACTTCCTACCTATCATCGCGCGCGAGGCAACTGATGAGCGCAACTTCGTAAAGAAAGCCGTCAACTGGGCGTTGCGTAATATTGGCAAGCGCAATATTGCATTGAACAAAAAAGCCATAAGAACGGCGAAACAGATCGCCGAAATCGATAATAAGGCTGCCAAATGGATCGCCAAGGACGCACTCAAAGAACTGCAGAGCGAAGCCGTCCAAGCTCGCCTAAAATCAAAGAAGACCTGAGGTGCCATGCTAAAAGCCTATCTTTTCCTGCTTGTCGCTATCGTCAGCGAGGTCGCCGCCAGCACGGCGCTGCGCGCCACCAAGGGCTTCACCCAATTGTGGCCGAGTGTCATCACTGTCATCGGCTACATCATCTCTTTCTATGCCCTCAGCCTGACCCTGGGAACCATCAAACTGGGCATTGCCTATGCGGTCTGGTCTGGAGTTGGCATGGTTCTGATCACTGCCCTTGGTTGGTTGATCTATAAGCAGAAACTGGATTGGCCGGCCCTATTTGGAATCGCCCTGATCATCATTGGCGTCGTGGTGATTCAACTCTTTTCTAAGGAGGGATTAGTCAACGAGTAATGCGCAAGGCGCAAGCGCACAAGGCAGTCGTGGCTTATTTATTGGCCAAACCCGGGGCTGAAGCCGGCTACCCGTTTGGTCCCGGCGCGTTGGTGTTCAAGGTGGGCGGCAAGATGTTCGCGCTGCTGGCAGAAGATTCTGAGCCAGAGACCATTAATCTAAAATGCGACCCTGACGAATCCCTGGCCTTGCGCGCTGCCCACAAAGGCATCATGCCCGGCTATCACATGGATAAGCGCCACTGGAACACGCTGACGCTGGACGGAAGCCTGCCAGATGACCTGGTGCTCGAGCTGATGGATGAATCGTATACCCTGGTGGCGAACGGGCTGACTAAAGCCGTGCGCGAAAAGCTGTTCAGCAGCTAGTTCCCTTCGTTCCAATCTTGCAATTCCCCATCTCCGGTTAATTCCTGCACTTTCAACTCGGCTTGTTCCAGGATGGCGGCGCAATGTTGGGCCAGCGCCTGGCCGCGTTCGAAGAGCTGGATGGCCTGGTCCAGGTTGCCGACCTCGGCTTCCAACTCCTTGACGATGCCTTCCAATTCGAGGACAGCCTGCTCATAGCTTAGTTTTTCAATGTCAGTTGGTTTTGCCATGGCGACCTCTAGGTTAGCGCAGATGAGCGCAGGTTTTTATCTGTCCTTATCCGCGTTCATCTGCTGTTTTTACATCCACGCCAAATTTCCCATCGCTCACCCGCACCTGCAAGGTTTCGCCGGCCGCCACTTGACCCACTTGAGTCACCGTGGCGCCACTTGCCTTGGAGACCAGAGCGTAACCGCGTTCCAAAACGGCATGCGGGCTCAACGCCAGCAGACCGGCTTGCAGCCCCTCGAGCGCGGCGCGCTGCAGCAGGACCAGTTGGCGCAAGGCGCGCCCGCCGCGCAGCACGAATTCGTCCAGGCGCTGACGCTCGCGGAAAATAAGCGCCAGCGGTGAATAGCGCTCCAGTTGTTGGGTCCGCGCCGACAATGCCGCTTGCAGATCGGCTAGTTTGGGTGTGGCCAACTCTGCCGCCGCGGTTGGGGTGGGGGCACGCAGGTCGGCGGCGAAGTCCGCCAAGGTGAAGTCGGTCTCGTGACCCACACCGCAGATCACCAGTGCGTGCGAGGCGGCGATGGCGCGGGCCAGCTTCTCGTTGTTGAACGCAGCCAAATCCTCCAATGAACCTCCGCCGCGCGCCAGCAGGATCAAGTCGGGTTGGACAAAACGGTTGAGTCGCTTAAGGGCGCTGATCAATTGAAAGGGAGCGTCTTCTCCCTGCACAGCAGCGGGCGCCAGGATCACCTGAGCCAGGGGATAGCGGCGCGCCAGGGTCTGCAGGATATCGTGCAGGGCGGCCCCGCTGGGGGAAGTGATGAGGCCTATGCGCTTTGGCTGCGGGGGTAGCGGCCGCTTGCGTTCCGCGCCAAACAGGCCTTCTGCCTCGAGCTTTTCTTTGAGGCGCATGAATTGCTGAAATAGGGCTCCATCTCCGCCGGCACGGATCTCGTCCACGTAAAGCTGGTAACGCCCGCTGGCCGGGTACACGCCCATGCCGCCGTGCACTTCCACGGCGTCACCATCCTGGAGGATGTGCACCTGCAGTTCGGCGGTGCTGCGCCACATCACACAGGGAAGTTGTGCGCTTTGGTCCTTG
>DATBWP010000041.1:0-2235 GCA_036514735.1 Anaerolineales bacterium | reverse complement strand
GTACCCCAGTAAGAACCTGCCCTCCGGAACGCTGCTCTCAAAAAGCTCGGCAAACCAATCAAACAAGCCGTCCTCGCTTGCATTCCGGAAAAAGAAGGGCGGTAGCACGACCACAGCATCGAATCCCAGCTGGAACGCGGCAAGGTTCAGTTCCATCGTCTCGTTGATGCTGGGAGTGCCAGTTCCTGCTAGCAAGCGGAAGTCCGGCCTTTGTTTCCGCCAAGAGGAGGCCATTTCCCAGAAGGCTAGGCGCTCTTTCGCCGAAAAAGAAGGCCCTTCACCTGTAGTGCCTGAGATTAATGCGCCATGGCAACCACGGTTCGCCAAAAAGCTGAGATAGTCAGGTAGGCTTGCCGGGTCAGGGCTTCCATCAGGCGAGCAGGGGGAGATGGCGGCTGCGAATATTCCGGATAGCGCCGGTTGGCTCATACTCATGATTATATGCAATTGGCTTCGCAGGCGAAGAGTGTGTCAAATTCTCTTCTCCGTTCTGGAAAGTGCGGCCGGCAGTTGGCTTCCCATCTTCGATGAAGCTGCCCTCTCTTTCGACCTTGCCAGCTAAGTTGAAACAAAGTCAGATGAATAACAGCGGGCTTATGCCCGCTGTGCCTTGCTTGATCCTTGCTTCCGGCTAACGCCAGCCTGCTGGTTCGAGTTTTCCTGCGAGGAAGCGAACGACGTGTGCGGCCAGGAAACTGGCTACTTCGTGGTGCCCGAAAGGCCAGGCGTAGATGAAATCAATATTGGGATAGTTTTCGGCGGCCGCGTTGATGGCTGCGGGGATCTCCAGCTCGGAGTGCGAGCCCCCCGGAGTCATCATGGGGGTGATCACCAGCACGCGCCGGGCGTTGGCTTCAGCGGCGGCCTCGAACGCGTCTTTCAAGCTGGGAGCGCAGAATTCATTGAACCCAACCAGGACGCGATGGCCACATTCTTTCTGCAAGGCCTTCGCCAGCACAAGCGACCCAGTATAGAACGGGTCGTTGGCTTCGGTGCGCGGCCAGGTGCGGATGCGCGTTTCCAATTCACGGTAGCGGGCTAATTCTTCAGGTGATAATCCGGATGGGCCGTGCCCGTTGTGACCATTTCCCTGTTGGTGGCTGCTTTGATTGGCTGCTTCCACCGCCATGTGGTACCGGAAATATTCACCGAGTTCGCGGTCGGGGAAATCGTTTGGTGGAACCCCGTGCATAGCCAGTACGATCAAGGTTGTCACGTTGCTTCTCCTTTTTTGAGACGAGACGAACCCAGCCTAGAGCGAGGAAGCCGGCTAGACTAGGGGCAAACTACCCAAACCGTAAGGGAAGCATGTCCTATATGGTTTTCGGTAAAAAACCCCCGTTTGCAATACAATCGCCTGATCTTCAAGGAAGAGGTACCAGATGCCCGAAGCTGTGATTATTGATGGAGTGCGCACCCCGATCGGCTCCCTGGGTGGGGCGCTGGCCACGGTGCGGCCGGATGACCTGGCTGCACTGGTGCTCCGAGCGCTAATAGAGCGCAGCGGCTTAGACCCTGCCCAAGTGGAAGAGGTTTACATGGGCTGCGCAAACCAGGCCGGCGAGGACAACCGCAATGTGGCCCGCATGGCCGCCTTGCTGGCCGGCCTTCCGGTGGAGGTGGCCGCGGTGACGGTGAACCGGCTGTGCGCTTCGGGATTGCAGGCGGTAAACATGGCTGCCCGCGCCATCAAGGTCGGTGAAGGGGATGTGTACATCGCTGCCGGGGTGGAGAGCATGAGCCGCGCCCCGTATTCTGTTCCCAAGGCCGCCCAGGCTTTTGAATACGGCAACGTCACCATGTGGGACACCACGTTGGGCTGGCGCTACCCAAATCAGGCGTTGAAGGAAAAGTACGGTAATGATTCGATGGGGGAGACGGCTGAAAACCTATACGAGCAGACACCCATTTCGCGAGCCGAGCAGGACCGCTTCGCGCTGCAAAGCCACCAGCGCGCCCTGGCCGCAATGGACAGCGGCCGCTTCGCTGAAGAGATTGTCGCCGTGCCTGTTCCACAGAGAAAAGGGGAGCCGTTGCTGGTGGATAAGGACGAACGCCCTCGCCGTGACACCAGCCTGGAAAGCCTGGCTAAACTAAAGCCGGCCTTTCGCAAAGACGGCAGCGTGACCGCGGGTAATTCCTCGGGGCTAAATGATGGGGCAGCAGCCTTGCTGCTCACCAGCGCCGAGAAAGCCAAGGCGCTGGGGCTCAAGCCACTGGTGCGGGTGGTTGCTT
>DATBWP010000040.1:0-3006 GCA_036514735.1 Anaerolineales bacterium | reverse complement strand
GCAATAGATCCGTCTGAGCCAAGCCGGTAAGGACCGTTGCCACCTCATTCAGTAATCCTGAGGAATTCAGGCCGCCGACCAGTACAAAGAGAGCGCCGAAGAAGATCAAGGTGCTCCATTCGATCTCCTTCAGGACCTTGTCTATCTCCGGCTGCACCCACAGCAAGGCTACCGCAGCGCCCAACAGGGCCACAACCGCGGGAGCAAGGTGCAGGGTGGTGTGCAGGAAAAAGAGCATGACCACCGCGCCCAAGACGATGAGGGTGCGGGCAAGATTCGCGCGGTCATGAAGGGCTTCCCGCTCATCTAAGTGGGCCAAGGCCTTGGCATTGCGTGACTTCTTGGGTAGGTCGTTGCGGAAAAGATAGCGCAGGGTGAGAAAGGCAGCCACCCAGGCTACCAACACGATGGGGGCCAGTCGAACTAAGAAATCGTTGAAAGAGAAATTGGCGGCTGAACCAATGAGGATATTCGGCGGATCACCTACCAATGTGGATACGCCTCCAGTGTTTGAGAGCAGCGCTTCTGAAATGAGGAAGGGCACTGGTGAAATGCCCAGGATCTCAGCGATCAGTATAGACACCGGGGCGATCAAAATGATGGTGGTCACGTTGTCCAAGAACATGGATAGGACTGTGGTGATGCCGCCCAGGATCAACAATAGGGTCCAGGGATTTCCTCGGGACAGCTTAGCGGTATAGATGGCCAGGTATTGGAAGAATCCGGTGCCGGATAACAAAGCCACCAACACCATCATGCCCAGCAGTAAGCCCAGCGTATTAAAGTCGATGGCCTCCAGAGCCGCTTCTTCAGAATAGAAGCCAAGCAACAGGCCGGCTACCAGCATGGCGCCGCCGCCCGCCATGGCCACAATAGTGCGATCAACGCGCTCGCGCAGGATGGCAATAAATGTAATTAGGAAGATAGCCCCGGAAACTAAATAGGTCGTTGGCATTGCTAATTTCGCTTGTTTCTTTTGGGCTTGGGTAGATCGTCAAGCCAGCTGAGAAGAAAGGCGCGTCCGATGTCTACCCGCGAGGCGATCCCGACCAGCTTGCCTTCATGTACAACGGGCAGATCTTGCAGGTCGTGGGTGATCATGATGGCTAAAGCCCTCATCAGCGAGGAGCTCTTTTCGATGCTCACCGGCTCATCCATCATTTCTTTGATGGCGATGTTCTCGGCTTTCTTGATGTCCACAGGGGAGGGGATATCGATAGCCCCAAAGTCCCGCACGAAATCAACATCTTCCACGACGTTAATGAAGTCAGGCAAAAAGAAACGCACGATCTTGCGCATGCTGGTGATGCCGACCAATTGACCACCGGAATCAACTACCGGCAGGGTACCTATTTGTTTCTTAGCCAGCACCCGGGCCGCCTCCAGCAAGGTGGCATCCTCCCCAATAAAGATCACATTCTTCTTCATCCAACTGCCTATTGTCCGACTCATTGTGCGAACTCCTTTGTGCCAGATTTCATTATGCCATGGGGCTGGCGCCAACATCAGCCGGCTAACGGATTGGCCAATGCGCGGCTCAAGCGAGCCTGACCACCTCACCTGAGGGAACGATCTGGCCTTGGTCTTTATTGCCAGCGGAACTCACGTAACGATCGTAAGCTTGATAAGACATTTGGTCGGCTGGGTATGGTTTGAGGAAGGTTTTCAACTCGTGAATGTCCAGGTTTCCCGGATCCAGCCATTTGTCGTAGGCGGACTTTTCCAAAATCACTGGCATGCGATTATGTAGCTGCGATATGAGCGGGTTGGGATCGGTGGTTAGGATGGTGAAGGAGACCAGTTCTTGGGGCACCCAATAATCCCACAAGCCGGCTAAATAGAAGACCTGGTCATCGGTTGTGATGCGGTAAGGGGTCTTCCGCTTCTCACCTGGATCCAGATGCCATTCGTAGAAGGCGGTGGCTGGAACCAGGCAGCGCCGCGTGAGGAGTAGATTGGCAAAGGAAGGCAGCTTGTCCACCGTGTCGCTGCGCGCGTTCCCCAGGGTGGCATCGGGGACTTTTTTCCAGGCCGGCACCAAGCCAAACCGGGCATGCTGCAGCCTGAGGAAGCTCTGGTGAAAAACGATGTTGGCCGGCTCGGTGAGCGCGATGTTGGGGCTCAGCTGGTATTCATCCTTCAATACGATGGCAGGGAAGGTGGCCGCTACGGCTGCGGCAAATTCCGCTTGATCCAGGCCAAATTGCTCAAAACGCAAGCACATGGTTTAGCGCCTTTCCATGGGATCAACCTTCGGCCGCGCGGAACGCGGCAGGAAAGATTATGCCACGACCCGATGTTAGAATGCGCCGATGTTCAAGAGGGCGGCGCACAATTCTTCAACCCTAGGCCTTAGAGCGCGTTGGGCGCTCTTTTTGCTGCTTGGCGTGCTGGTGATCATCGCTGGCAGGCCGCTATTCTACGCAGGCTGGCCGGCTTCAGCCGGCGACTTTTGGGCCGTGTTGGCTGTTGCGGTCTTTCTAGCCCAGTTCAGCCTGCTCTGGTTCGATCTGCCCCAGAATACTTCTTTGAAAGACGGAAGGCTGCTGCCGGGCTTCGGCCTCGGCACCTGGGTCTCGCTGCTGCGCGTGCTGGCGCTGGCGCTGCTGGCAGGCTTCCTGTGGCCGCCGCGTCCGGAGGGATGGTTGGCTTGGGTGCCCTTTGTGCTGTATCTGTTTTTCAATCTCGCCGACCTGGCGGATGGCTATGCCGCGCGCGTTTCCGGAACTGCAACTGCTTTGGGTGGAAAGCTTGACCTGCAGCTTGATGGTCGCGGCCTGCTGGTAGCCACATTACTGGCCTATCGCTACGGAGTCGTAGGGTGGTGGTTTTTGTTGGTGGGGCTGGCCCGTTATATGTTTGTGTTTGCAGCCTGGGTGCATAGACGGCTGGGGGGAACTTTTGAGCTGAGGCCCAACTCACTGCGTCGCCCCCTGGCTGGGGCTCAGATGGGGATCGGGGTCGCCTTGCTGGCGCCCCAGCTGCCAGAGGCTGTCAGCTTGTTTG
>DATBWP010000039.1:0-2672 GCA_036514735.1 Anaerolineales bacterium | reverse complement strand
ACCCAGCACACGGTTTTGCACGATGAGCGGCAGGCCGACACCGGTCAGCAAGCCCAGGGTGGCTTCCTGGGCAAGGTTTTGCAGAAGGCGGTTGACCTCAGGGATCTCGAAGCGCGCGGCCTCTTCGTAATCCGGGACTTCAGCAAGCAAGGGGTCGAGGTAGCGGATCAGGGTCTGGGGGATGCCGTGGAAAGCTGCTACGGTCCAGCCGCCATCAGCGCCGCGCAGGGCCACCAGGCCAGCCTGCCCGGCCAGCAGGTCGGCGGCATGGCGCAGGATACGGGCCAGCACCGCATCCAGGTCAAGCTCCTGGGTGATGGCGCGGGTGATCTCCAGCAGGTAATCGCGTTGGCGAACTCTGAAATCAGGCAACATAACAGGCGGGCCCCCTGAAAACTCCAACCCTTCTAGGGTTTCGGCAGACTTTGTTCAACAATCTTTACAGCTTTGTCGATAATCTCAGCCGGCGTATCCAGCATGCCGCGGAAACGGATGGAGCGGTTGCCGGATTTGAGCGCATACATGCCGTTGTCTTTCATGCGGTCGATCATGGCATCGCGGGCGGCTTTATCGGGGACATCGAAAGCCACCATCATGCCGCGGCCACGCACGTTGCTCATGAAACCTTTCGAGGAAGCCGCGGCGCTTTGCAGGCCGGCCATCAAAACCTCACCCATGCGGGCGGTGTGCTCCAGAAGTTTATCCTCGTGGATGATCTCCAAGAAGCGGGTGGAACGAACCATGTCGGTCACATCCCCACCCCAGGTGGAATTGATGCGGCTTTCTTCCTGAAAGACGTTGTCTTTAACCTCATCGATACGCGGCCCCACGATGATGCCGCAGACCTGGGCTTTCTTGCCGAAGACGATGATGTCCGGCTGCACGCCCATGTGTTCCATGGCCCACATCTTGCCGGTGATGCCCATGCCGCTTTGGATCTCGTCGACGATGAACAGGAAGTCGTGCTGATCGGCCAGGCGGCGCAGCTCGGCAAAGAACTCGGGGCGGAAATGGTTGTCACCGCCCTCCCCCTGGATGGGTTCGATGATCAAGGCAGCTATATCACCCGCATACTGTTGCACAGCAGTTTCGATCTGGGCGATGGCGATCTCTTCGACGCGTTTCACATCGGCGAGCACTTCGTCCGTCACCGGGAAACGCAATTTGGGATTGACCACCCGCGGCCAATCGAACTTGGGGAAATACAGGTACTTGCGGGCATCCTCGGTATTGGTCATGGTGAGGGTGTAGCCGGAGCGACCGTGGAAGGCGTCGCGGAAATGGATGACGCGCCCGCCCAGGCCGTCAATGCGATGCAAGTTACCGTTGGAGGCCGGCTGGCTGACGCGGGCAAAGTTGCGGCGAACCTTCCAGTCAAAAGCCACCTTGAGGGCGTTTTCCACGGCCAGCGCACCGCCGCTGATGAGGAAGAGGTGCTTCATCTCGGCCGGCATAGCCAGGCGGGCGAAGGTCTCGACAAACTCCGCCATATAGGTCGTGTAGAAATCAGAAGACGAGGGCTTGGAGATGGCGGCGCTGAGCAGTTTCTCAATAAAGGCCGCATCGTGCATCTTGGGGTGGTTGTGCCCGACCGGGGCGGAAGCAAAATAGGTGAAAAAGTCGATGTATTCTTTGCCGGTAAGCGCATCGCGCAAATAGGCGCCGTGTGAGCCCTCCAGATCGACCACAAGGGGCTCGCTGCCGGGAGGCAGGTATTTTTCAATTTGCGCGTGAACCTGGGATGCTTTCATTCAGAGGGTCTCCAACTGGAAAGGTTTAGAGGTAAAGAAAGATTATAACATTCGGGCTGAGAGCCCCATCCGTAGAAGATTGTGATGGTAGACGGTGATAGTTGCATGAGCGGTTTCCTTGTCAAGTTCCCAAAACCAAGTAACCAATTCGAGACACAGTCTTTTGGATACTGACAAAACCAAGCCTTTTGTAGAGTTCCCATCTATCAAGTTCCCATAGCGACACACAGCCTTATGGGTACTGACCCCACCCCTACTCCTTCCCTTTCCAAGGGGAGGGAAAAATCAAGCGCATCTTTTTGTTGCTTGTAAGTTAAGCATGGTAAGGACTATTAATACAACAGAAGCGTGAAGTTTTGGGAGAAAGCGGGAGATTGTCAAGGCAGAGCAGACGTTTGATGATGGAAGCCGCGTTCAACCCCAACGGTATAATCCTGAAAACATGCCCTTGGCCCCCGCCCTTCCCCCGAAAACAAGCCCGTGACCACGGAAATCGCGCTAACCCTCGGTATTTTAGGGGTAGCGGTGTTCTTGCTGGCCTTCGAACGGCTGCGGGCAGACCTGATCGCTTTATTAGTGCTGCTGAGCCTGGCGCTTAGCGGCCTGGTGAGCCCGGCCGAAGCCCTTTCCGGCTTCAGCAACCCGGAGGTGATCACCGTGTGGGCAATGTTCATCCTGGGGGCCGGGCTGACACGTACGGGGGTGGCCAACCTGATCGGGCGCAGCATGCTGCGGATCAGCGGCCGAGGCGAGGGCGGATTCATCGCCATCCTGATGCTGGTGGTGGCCAGTTTATCGGCCTTCATGAACAGCACGGTGATCGTGGCCATGTTCCTGCCAGTGATCACCTATGTGGCACGCAAAAGAAAGCTGCTGCCCTCGAAATTGCTGATCCCCTTGTCTTTTGCGACCCTGCTGGGT
>DATBWP010000038.1:0-6202 GCA_036514735.1 Anaerolineales bacterium | reverse complement strand
GGTGTTCGACATTGAAACTGCGTTCCTGTTTCCCTGGGCGGTGGCTTTCGATGCGTTGCCGCTTTTTGCTGTGTTGGAGGGTGTGCTCTTCATCTTGATCCTGGTCGGCGGGCTGTTTTACGCCTGGCGAAAAGGCGCCCTAGAATGGTCTTGATCAATTCAAAGAAGGCTGACATTCCCCTATCAGCCTTCTTTTTTTGGTTGCCTAGCGTTCGCTGCGCAAACGCTGAGGAGAACCTACTCGGCGCTGCCGAGTAACGGTTCTCCTGAGTTAACCTAAGAGGCGAGGACGATGTCTTTTTGGCAGGACCCCATCGGTGTGATCGGAGAGTGGATCCACGGTTTGCTTGCCAGCTTCCTTCCTGAAGCCTGGGCCACCTTCTTATATACGGTGGTCAGTGTGGTGGTGGTCGCCTCCTTCGGCTTGATCATCGTCATCTTCCTCATCTGGCTGGAGCGCAAGGTCGCCGCTCGTTTCCAGGACCGCTTGGGCCCCAATCGCGCCGGCCCTTATGGCCTGCTGCAAACCTTTGCCGATATAGTGAAGCTGATTACCAAAGAAGATGTGATTCCCGAGAAAGCTGACTGGCTGCCCTTCAATATCGCCCCCATCCTCTCCGTGGTGGCCGTGTTGCTCATCTGGGCTGTGGTGCCGTTTGCTCCCGGCTGGATCGGTACCGATCTCAACGTAGGCGTGCTTTACATCGCCGCTGTGGGTTCTTTCGGCATCCTTTCGATATTAATGGCGGGATGGTCCTCCAACAATAAATATGCCTTGTTGGGCGCCTTCCGCGCCGTGGCCCAGCTCATTTCGTACGAAGTGCCCATGCTCATCACCCTCATGGTGCCGGTGCTGTTGGCGCGCAGCATGGGGCTGATGGAAATGGTGCAAGATCAGGATGTCTGGTTCATTGTGCTGGCCCCCGTCTCCGGCCTCATTTTCATGGTCTCGTCGATCGCCGAGATCGGCCGCACGCCTTTCGACTTGCTCGAAGCGGAATCCGAGATCGTGGCTGGTTACCACACTGAATACACCGGCATGAAGTTCGGCCTGTTCTTTGCGGCTGAATTCCTGCACGCTTTCACAGTGGGCGTGCTGTTCGCCATTCTCTTCCTGGGCGGCTGGCGTGGCCCTGGCGCGGAAGAATTCCGCGTTCTGGGCGTTGTGTATTTGATGCTCAAAGGCTTGTTGGGCTACTTTATTGTGATGTGGGTGCGCAGCACGCTGCCGCGCATTCGCATCGACCACATGCTGGCTTTCAATTGGAAGTTCCTCACCCCCGTGTCGCTGGCTTTGCTTATCCTCACTGCCGTGGTGGAGAAAATATTCGAAGGCAACGCCTGGCGTATTCCGGCGTTGTTGATCGGTAATGCGGTCGTGCTGATCCTGAGTTACCTCGTTTTGCGCAGCCAGTCTCGCCGCGTTGCCCGCGAGCGGGTCACCTTTAGAAAGCGGCCTGAAGCCAAACCAGCTTAGGTCCTCAACGAGAACATTGACCTCATGACCGCAGAACAAAGCATCTTCCTCTTTATCGGTTTCGTCATCCTGTTTTCGGGTTATATGATGGTGACGCGCTCCAACTTGGTGCACGCCGCCCTGTTCCTGGTCGTGGCGCTGTTTGGCGTGGCGGTTATCTTCGTGTTATTGGATGCCGGCTTCCTGGCCGTGGTCCAGGTGCTGGTGTATATCGGCGCCATCGCCATCTTGATGATCTTTGCCGTCATGCTTACCCGCGGCAACGCCACCGAGGAGCAGGAAAGTATGAACGCGGGGTTTGGTTGGGCGCTGCTGCTTTCCGCCTTGTTCGCCTTTGCCCTGATTGTGATGCTGGGCCAATGGGCGGATATTGGCGCCATGGCGCCCGCCCTGGATGCTGGTCGCAGCACAATCGAGGAGCTGGGTTCCGCCCTGGTGTCGCCGGATGGCTATGTGATCCCCTTCGAAGTGGCTTCGGTGCTGTTGCTGGCCGCGCTGATCGGCGCGCTAGTGGTGGCCCGCCCGCAAAAGGGAGGTAAGTAGCAGAATGATCCCGCTTTCCTGGTATCTCTACCTGGCCGCCGGCCTGTTTGGCCTGGGCCTTTACGGCGTGTTGGCGCGCAAGAATGCCATAGCCATCCTGATGGGTGTTGAGCTGATGCTCAACGCGGTGAACATCAATATTGTGGCCTTTTGGCGCTACCTGACCCCGCAGAACATGAGCGGCCAGGCTTTCGCCGTGATGGTGTTCGCAGTAGCCGCCGCCGAGGTGGCGGTGGGTCTGGCGCTGGTCATCTCCATTTATCGGCGCCGCAAGACGGTGGATGCAGACGAGATCGATTTGATGAAGTGGTAGCGCTATCATGACGACAGAAACTCTGATCTGGTTGATCCCTCTCCCTCCGCTGCTGGCCTTCTTCCTTATATTGCTGTTTACGCGCCGCAACAATGCCCTCAGCCACACTGTGGGGGTGGGCGCGGCTTTCCTTTCCTGGCTGATCGGCATGCTGGTTTTCCTGGCGGCCATCGGCGTGGAGCATCTGGGCGAGCATCCCTTCACGTCTTCAGTGGGATGGCTGCCGCTCGGTGAGGAAGTCTTCCCCGTCGGGGTGCTGATCGACCCGCTTTCGGCGGTGACGCTCTTTTTTGTTGCCTGGACCGTGCTGATGATCTTTATTTACAGCATCGGTTATCACAACTTTGGCCAGCCCAAGGGTGAGCACGACGTGCCCGGCCTGCCGCCCCACGGCGCCACGCAGCACGGCCACGCAGTGCCTTCGGTGGAGCCGATGTATGCGCGCTTCTTCGCCTTCATCGCTCTGTTCGCCTTCGGCATGTACACCCTGGTGGTCTCCGATAACCTGCTCACCCTTTTCGTGGGTTGGGAGATCATGGGCCTGTGTTCTTATTTGCTGATCGGCTTCTGGTATGCCAAGCCCAGCGCCCGTGATGCGGCCATCAAAGCTTTCATCACCACGCGCGTGGGCGACGTATTCATGCTATTGGGCATTGTGGCGCTGTATGCCGCCACTGGCACCTTGAATTTCCGCCAGATCTTGTACAACCCTGCGCTCCTGGAGCAATTGGCCAGTACGCCCAGCGTGATCGCCGGCCTCTCCGTTGCCGGGCTGATCGGCCTGCTACTTTTCATCGGCACCGTGGGCAAATCGGCGCAGTGGCCGCTGCATGTGTGGCTGCCGGATGCCATGGAAGGCCCCACCCCCGTTTCCGCCATGATCCATGCGGCCACCATGGTGTCTGCCGGTGTTTACATGGTGCTACGCATGTTCCCGCTGCTCTCGGCGGGTTGGCATCACGGCGGTGAACTGACCTCTACGATGACGATGATGGCCTTCATCGGCGCCTTCACCGCGCTATTTGCCGCCACCATCGCCCTGACGCAAAAAGACATCAAACGCGTGCTGGCTTATTCCACCATCTCGCAGCTGGGCTACATGATCGCTGCCCTAGGAATCGGCGCTTATGTGGCAGCCGCCTTCCACCTGGTGACCCATGCTTTCTTCAAAGCCCTGCTCTTTTTAGGTTCCGGTTCGGTTATCCACGGTATGGAACACGGAGTGCTACACACCGGTGAGCACGTCGATGCGCAGGATATGTTCAATATGGGCGGCCTTAAGAATAAAATGCCGATCACTTTTTGGACCTTTGTCATTGGCGGCTTTGCGCTTTCCGGTTTTCCCCTGATCACTGCCGGTTTCTGGTCGAAGGATGAGATCCTGGCGGATGCCTTTGGCAACGGACACCTGTTGGTCTTTCTTACATTGGCAGTGGCCGCCTTGTTGACTGCCTTCTACACCATGCGCCAGATCACGCTGACTTTCCTGGGCGAGCCACGCACCAAGGCTGCTGCCCACGCCAGTGAATCGGTGCCCAGCATGACCGCGCCGTTGGTGGTGCTGGCCGTGTTTGCCATCGCCGCGGGATGGGTGGGCATTCCGGAGCATTTCCCCGGGCTGGGCGGCTTGCTGCCCAGCTGGTTCCACGAGTTTGTTGGCGGCACCCTGGTTGAGCTTCCGGAAGTGGTGGCCTTCAACATCATCCCGCTGCTGGTCTCGCTGGGTGTGGCGCTGGGGGGGCTGGCCTTGGGCTGGCTGGTCTATCGCAAAGCCGGCCAGCTGGACCCGCTGCGCAAACCGTTGGGAGCCATCTATGCTTTGCTCGAGAACAAATACTATTTTGACGAAATTTATGATGCGGTTTTCGTGCGCCCGGCGCAGCGCCTGGCAGAAGGCTTCAGCTACTTGTTCATTGACCGCCAGGTGATCGATGGCTTCCTGCATCGCGTGGCGCGCGGAGCCTTCTCGCTGGGATCCATCTTCCGCAATTATTTTGACGCGCCGGTGGTGAACGGCTTCGGCGACTTCACCGCGTCCGTCACCCAATCCTTCGGCCGCATGCTGCGCAAAGTGCAGACCGGCCAGGTGCAGCAATATCTGCTTTTCGTCGCTCTCCTGGCTTTTGGCGGCCTCTTCTATTATTTGCTGAACGCACTGCAATAAACGACTATGGGCTTCATCACCGACAATCTCCTCTCCCTGATCTTGTTCAGCCCCCTGGTGGGTGGGCTGCTCGTGCTCTTGTTGCCCGGCGAAAACAAGAACCTGGTGCGCCGCGCCGCGCTGGCTGTGAGCCTGGTGCCTTTCATCCTCACCCTGGTCGCCTGGTTTGGTTTCAGCGCCGCGCCCGAAGTGGCCGGCTTTCGCTTCCAACAGGAGGTCGCCTGGTACCCCGCCATTAATTCCAGCTTCCATCTGGGCGTGGATGGACTTTCGCTCAGCATGGTACTGCTAACCACCTTGCTGGCGCCGCTCGCTATCCTGGCTTCATTTAGTGTGGAAGAAAAGATCAAGCCTTACATGGCTTTGTTCCTGGCGCTGGAAACCGGCATGTTGGGTGTGTTCCTCTCCTTGGATCTCTTGCTGTTCTTTGTGTTCTGGGAACTGGGCTTGGTACCGATGTATTTCCTCATCGACCAATGGGGCAGCAAGACCGGCGAACGCGAGCTGTGGGGTGGCATGAAAGTCAGCGCTCGCCGCTATGCCTCTTTCAAGTTCATGGTTTACACCATGGCTGGCTCACTGGGCCTGTTACTCGCCATCCAGATGCTCGGCGTGGTCTCCGGCACCTTTGACATGCTCGCCTTGTTCCAAAGCTGGCCGGGCCTCAGCGGTTCCCTGTTTGGCCTGCCCATCGAAACCGTAAAAGCCATTGCCTTTTGGGCGTTCACCATTGCTTTTGCGATCAAGGTGCCGGTATGGCCCTTCCATACCTGGCTACCCGACGCCCATACCGAAGCGCCCACCGCCGGCTCGATGATCCTGGCCGGTGTGCTGCTGAAACTGGGCGCTTACGGATTCCTGCGTCTGGTGCTGCCGCTCTATCCGGCTGAGGCGACGCAATATGCGCCGATCCTGGCCATCTTGGCGACCGCTGCCATTATCTTCGGCGCGCTTTCCGCTTTTGGCCAGCGAGATTTCAAGCGATTGGTGGCTTATTCTTCGGTGAACCACATGGGCTTCGTCGTCCTGGGGATCGCCGCGGCGGCTTATGCCGCCGGCACCGAGAGCGCCACCATTGCGCTGGACGGCGCCGTGCTGCAAATGTTCAATCACGGCATCTCAGCGTCCGCCATGTTCTTTCTGGTCGGCGTCATCTATGAGCGCACGCATACCCGTGACCTGGAGGCCTGGGGCGGGCTCTTCCCCTTGCTGCCGGTGTTCGGCGGGCTGCTGATCTTTGCCTCTATGTCTTCGCTGGGCCTGCCCGGCTTGAACGGATTCGTTTCCGAATTCCTGGTTGTGCGCGGCGCTTGGCCGATCTTCACCCTGCTGACTGCGTTGAGCATGATCGGCCTACTTTTCACCGGCGCCTATATCCTCAAAGGGATCGCCAAGACCCTGCACGGGCCGCTGAATGAGAAGTGGCAAGGCCATCTAACCGACATCAGCCGCCGCGAGGTGCTGGTGTTAGCGCCGCTAGTGGTGCTGATGCTGTGGCTCGGCCTGTGGCCTGCCTGGCTCTTGGCGGTGATCAACCAGGCGATGATTGGCCTGTTTGGATGATCTACTTCAGGTGAATTAATGCAGATTCCGTACATTCTCAGCGCCATCGTCTTCCTGCCCATCCTGGCCGGCGCCGTGCTGCTCTTCCTGCCGCCTAAGAACCAGCAGCTGATCTATCGCTTTGCCCTGGCGGTCGGCCTGA
>DATBWP010000037.1:0-2532 GCA_036514735.1 Anaerolineales bacterium | reverse complement strand
TGGTGGAGCTGGCCCTGGTGGAGAACGTACAGCGCGCCGACCTGAGCCCGCTGGAGGCTGCCGAAGCCTACCAACAGTTACACAAAGAGTTCGGCCTTTCGCACGAGCAGATCGCCGCGCGGGTAGGCAAAAGCCGAGTTGCAGTGACGAACACCATCGGCCTGTTGCAGCTTTCGGAGGAGGTCAAGAAGGCTCTGGCTGCCGGGAGCATCAGTGAAGGGCATGGCCGCGCCCTGAACGGGCTGGAAAAGTACGCCGCCCAAAACGCGGCCTTGCGCGCCATCCTTTCGCGCGAACTCAATGTGCGCCAGACTGAAGAATTGGTACGCAAGATGAAGGGGCATAAAGTGAAGAAAACCGGCAAGCAAAGCCTGCCGGCGGATATCCAGTCCCTACAAGCCCAACTGCGCGATGCGCTGGGCACCAAGGTGAACCTACAGCACAGCCCCAAAGGAGGCCGCCTCACCCTTTATTATTATTCCGACGAAGAGCTTGACTCTTTGGTCGCGCGCCTCCTCAAACGAAAATAATTTTTAGGTGTTAGCCCACACGTAATCGACGGGCGAACTCATGCGTCCCCCCCACCTTGCATCAACCTGTGCCTCAATTGCGTGTCACTCTGAGCGCAGCGAAGAGTCATCCGAAAGAAAGTTAATACTCCATGCCTGCAGAAGAAACTAAATCGTTATTCTCAGCGGAACCCTGTTTTATAAACGCCTTACGATTAACCTTCTTGACCCGAATCTCTACTTAGCATGCTAATTCTCCATAACGCCTGCATTCACACCCTCGACCCGCAACAACCGCATGCGCAGGCTCTGGCTATCCAACTAGCGCCCGAAAACCAAGGCCGCATCCTGGCCCTGGGAGATTTGCACCTGCTTCAAAAAGAATTCCCCTTTGCTCGTCTTGAAGATATGCGCGGCCGCGTGCTCCTGCCTGGCCTCACCGACGCCCACGTTCACTTCCGGCACTATGCCCTGGGATTGACCTCGGTGGATTGCGACACCGCCACCCGCGCCGAATGCCTGGAGCGGGTGCGCGCCGCAGCCAGCCGCGCCCAACCTGGCGCCTGGCTGCGCGGCCATGGCTGGCGACAAAACGACTGGCCGGAGGGCTTCGGTAGCGCCTTCCTACTTGATGCGGTCGCCCCGCATAACCCCGTATATCTCTCGGCGGCTTCGATGCACGCCGCCTGGGTCAACAGCGCCGCACTGAAGGCCGCCGGGGTCACTGCACAGACCGCAGATCCGCCGAAAGGACAGATCCAGCGCGACGCCCGCGGCCAAGCTACCGGCATCCTGTTCGAAGTCGCAATGCAGCTGGTATCTGTCGCCATTCCGGCTTCCACACTGGAGGAAGATTGCACAGCCATGCTGGCCGCCCAGGCAAAGC
Organism: Anaerolineales bacterium; assembly: GCA_036514735.1. Classification (GTDB taxonomy): domain Bacteria; phylum Chloroflexota; class Anaerolineae; order Anaerolineales; family UBA11579; genus JAMCZK01. Next base: position 1,137 of record DATBWP010000037.1, on the reverse strand, counting down.
TTTGGAGCTATGGGCTGACTGGCTTGCACGACTTTGACCGGGCGCGGTCCTTTCGCGCTTTGCAAACCTTAAGAGCGCGCCGCGACCTGAAATTGCGCCTGATCAAAAACATCCCGGTCGAATCGCTGGGCGCGGCCATCGAAGTCGGCCTAAGTTCCGGCTTTGGTGACGATTTGCTGCGCCTGGGCGCGGTGAAAGTGTTTGCCGATGGGGCCCTGGGGCCGCGCACCGCGGCCATGTTCGACCCTTACGAAGGCGAGCCTGAGAACCGCGGCATGCTTTTTGTGGACCGCGAGCAATTGTTGGAAATGGGGCAGCGAGCCGCGCTGGGCAGTTTAAGCCTGACCGTGCATGCGATCGGAGACCGCGCCGTTCACGAAGTGCTCGATGCTTTCGAGCAGTTACGCGCCTTCGAACGTTCTCAGAACTTACCAGTACGCCGCCACCGCATCGAGCACGTCCAGCTGCTGCATCCCAAGGACCAGGCGCGCTTAGGGCAGCTGGGCCTGGTGGCTTCCATGCAGCCCCTGCACGCCACCGCCGACATGCTGGCTGCTGAAAAATATTGGGGAACGCGGGTGCGCACCTCCTACGCCTGGCAGACTCAATTAGATTCCGGGGCGGTTCTAGCCTTCGGGTCCGATGCCCCGGTGGAATCGCCCAATCCCTTCCTGGGTTTGCATGCCGCCGTTACCCGCCGGCGCGCCGACGGCAGCCCGGGACCCCAGGGTTGGTTGCCGGAACAGCGCCTAAAGCTGGCGGATGCATTGACTGCATTCACCTACGGCCCGGCCTATGCCGCTGGCATGGAGGACAAATTAGGCCGGCTAGCGCCGGGCTACCTGGCCGATTTGATCGTGTTGGACAAGAACCCGTTCGAGATCGACCCACATGAATTGCGCCATTTAAAACCAGTATCTACGATGCTGGGTGGCTCTTGGGTATGGGGAGAGGGTCAATGACCAGTAATTAGGATTGGAGCAGCCAAGGAATTTTGTTAACCCCGTTCACGGGTTAATTGCTTGGCGCTTCAACCGGATTTGGGTTCGATGAAACGCTCGTGCTCAGCCAGCGAATCTCTCACCAGCTCGAGCAGGCCCTGCAAATAACGCTCGGATTGTTCATCGAGGTGCTGCA
>DATBWP010000036.1:0-5473 GCA_036514735.1 Anaerolineales bacterium | reverse complement strand
TGCCATGCTCGCCGAAGAATTGCAACGAAGCCTGGCCGCCCTGGGCCTGGCGGCCGACGCGCAGCCAGACGCCGCCACCGCCCTGCGCGGCGCGCTGGGCGCGGCTGACAGGGGCGCAATGGTGCTCGTGGCTGGGTCGGTTTTTCTGGTTGAGCAGGTGCGGGAGGGCATAAGAACAGAGATTGGAAATTAGAGACGGGAGATTAAAGGCTGAAGATTGGAGAATAGAGACTATGAGATTAGGGACTGGGGGATCGGATTTGCACCTGTGCCGTGTCACCTTTGCAAAAAACGTTGGTTTGGGATTAATTGTCAGTTTTCTGAAGAAATGTGATAATACGCGCATGCCCAGAACCTTTGCCTTATTCCTGCTTTCAGCGCTCCTGCTTCAGGCTTGTGCCGCACCCGCTATGCCCATTATGCTGCCAGCCAGCAATACTCCGTTGTCTGTGGCCACCGAAGCGCCCACGCAAACACCCTACGTGATTGTAGTTACCGCCGAGGCATCCCCGCAAGCGGCCACGGCGACGATCACCCCGCCTGAAGGCTCTAGTTTGGAATCGATCCTGATTTCTATGCCCGGTCCTGGCTCGATTATTACTTCGCCGGTCATCGTCGAAGGCCAATCGCGCCCCACTTTTGAGCAGAATCTGGTGATTGCCGTTTATGGCGAGGACGGCGCGTTGCTGGGCCTGACGCCCACCACTATCCAAGCTCCGGCGGGCGAACCTGGAAGCTTTAGCGCCGAACTTGCTTTTTCCGCCTCATCCGAACAGGCTGGGCGTGTCTCGGTCTACGAGACCAGCGCTCGGGACGGCGGCATCATCCACCTCGCCAGCATCGAGGTGACGCTGCGCCCCGGCGGCGCTGCTGAGCTGGTGCCGGCAGAATTTCATTTTGAGAGCATCGCCATCAACTCTCCAGCAGCTAATAGCGAAGTGAGCGGGCAAAACCTGACTGTCAGCGGGTATTCGGATTATTTCTTCGAGTCCAACCTGGGCCTGATGCTATGCGGGGAAGGCGGCAGCGGTGCAGCCCACGACCTGTGCGGCACCGAGGACAACATCCTGGCGGCCGGCAACGCCATGATCGATGCCCCGGACCTGGGCCAGCCCGGCCCTTTCTCCGGCACCTTGACCTATTACATTACCGCCCCCGTCCAGGCGCGCCTAGTGGTTTTCGCGGCTTCGCCGCGGGATGGCGGCTGGCTGCACGTAAGCAGCATTCCAATTCTCCTGGTTCCTTAGGCCGAAGAGCGCTATAAGCAGCCAACAAACCCCCGTGGTCATCGTCACCGGCGCCTCCTCGGGCATCGGTGAGGCCACCGCGCGCCTGTTTGGCGCCAACGGGTACCGCGTGGTGTTGGCGGCCCGCCGCCTCGACCGGCTGGAAGCGTTGAAGGCCGAGATCGAAAAACAGGGCGGCACAGCGCTGGCCGTGGAAACCGACGTGAGTTCGGCGACGGCCTTGCAAGCCCTGGTGGAACGCACCCTGGAAGCTTATGGGCAGATCGACATACTTTTCAACAACGCCGGTTTCGGGCGCACCAAGTGGCTGGAAGAAATGGATGCGGAGAAGGATATTGCCGCCCAGATCCAGGTGAACCTCACCAGTGTGATCCAGGCGACGCGTGCCGTGCTGCCGCATATGATCGCACGCAAATCCGGGCACATCATCAACATGTGCTCGCTGGCCGGTTTTGTGGCTACCCCCACTTACACGGTATATGCCGCCACGAAATTTGGCGTACGCGGCTTCAGCGACGCGCTGCGCCGCGAGGTGGGGGTGTGGGGTGTCAAGGTTTCCGTGATCTATCCCGGCGGCGTGGCCACCGAATTCGGCCAGCATATGCAGGCCAAGCGCAAAACCGGCATCAAAACGCCGAAAGCCCTGCTGCTTAGCGCCGAGGATGTGGCCCGCGCCGTGCTGTCAGCGGCCAGGAATCCGGTCAGAGCGCGCATCCTGCCGGGCATCTCGCGCTTAGGGGTTTTGTTTGCCGCGGCTTTCCCCGGACTCAATGATTGGATCATCGAGCGGACGTTTACGAAGCCGGAGCGGGGACTGTAAGAAAGTGTGATTACTAATTACTGTTCGCTTGCTTTTTCGGCCGGTTGGCCTGATTTCTTGTCTTCTTGCTGTTGGATGACGGCGCGGATGCCGTTGCGCACCTGGTTGAGCACGCGTTCCAGCTCCATCTCCAGGTTGGTCAGCACTTCGATCACGTAATCATCAGCTTCCTGGCGGGTGGCGTCGGCGTCCAGTTCTGCTTGCTTCTGGATCTGTTTAGCGCGATCTTCGGCGGAAGCCACGATCGAATCACGCTCCACCAGCCCCTGGCTCTTTTCCTTCGCCAGTTGCAGGGTGCGCTGGGCTTCTTCTGTGGCCTGGGCCAGGGTGCGGTCGCGTTCGGCGATTAGCTTTTGGGCCTTCTTGACCTCGTCGGGGATAGCTACCCGCATTTGGTCGATCAGGTCCAGCATCTTGTCCTCATCCACGATCACGTTGTTAGTAAGCGGGATGGGACGGCTCTTGTTAAAGAGCTCTTCCAGGTGGTCGACAAGTTGAAGTATGTCCATAGTCACTCGTTACAGGCGCTATGCCTGCACCGTAATTGATGCAAGTTGTGTACCAAAGCCAAGTGCCTAAGCTTATACGTAAACAGGTTGCCCGTCAACTTAGTTGAGTCGGCAAGTTTTTTGGTTGAACGAAGGCGCTGATCTGGTCATCATGCAGATTTTCGGTTATTTGGAACAGGCGGCTGCGTGGATTCTTCGCTGAAATAGTTCGGCGTTCGGGTGATGGTCATTGACCCGCTCAGAATGACAAAGGGCGGTGGTTAATCCCGAGGCGGGCTGGCGATATATTCGGTTTCTCCGTTGCGTTTGATCTCAGCGAAGCGCCTGGCCAGCGCCTGATTGACGTGCGCCGGCACCATGGCGCTCACATTCCCGCCTAGCGAGGCGATCTCACGGACGGTGGTGGAGGCAAGGAAGGAATGTTCTTTGCTGGTGATCAGGGATACCGTCTCGATATCCGGCGCCAGCTGGCGGTTGGCTAGCGCCATGCGGAACTCGTATTCGAAATCGGAGAGGGCGCGCAGGCCACGTACGATGACCTGGGCGCCGACGTTGTGGGCAAAATCCACGGTGAGCCCATGGTAGGCCATCACTTTGATCTTGGGCTGGCCCTTGAAGGTCTCCTGCACCAAAGCCAGGCGGGTCTCGGTGGGGAAAAGCAGCGATTTCAACGGAGTTTCATAAACGCCGACCACGACTTCATCGAACAGCAGGGCGGCGCGCTCGGCGATATCGATGTGGCCGTTGTGGATGGGATCGAAGGTTGCGGGGAACAAGGCTCGGATCATTAGCTGGGGTCTCCCTTGCCGTCGCTCAAATAGGTTTTGAGCAGGGCGGCCAGTGGTTGGTGTTCGGGTTTGCCAAGCGCCGGGTCAGCGGCCAGCAGCTTTTCGGCGTGGTGGCGGGCTTTGTCGATCAAACGCCCGTCGGTTAGCGAGGCCAGGCGGAAATCCAGGTGACCGGACTGCTGCTTACCGAGGAACTGGCCGGGGCCGCGTTGCTGCAGGTCCTTTTCCGCAAGCATAAAGCCGTCGTTGGTTTCCAGCAAGGCCTGCAGGCGCTCGTTTTCGGCGGCCTGGTCGTGATCGGGGATGAGGATGCAGTAGGACTGCTCGGCGCCGCGGCCCACCCGGCCGCGCAGTTGGTGCAGTTGCGCCAGGCCGAAGTGGTTGGCGCCCTCGATCAGCATCACGCTAGCCCTGGGAATATCCACGCCCACCTCGATCACCGTGGTGGAGACCAGCACCTGGGCGTTGCCATCCCGGAAAGCTGCCATGGCTTTCTCTTTATCTTCAGCCGGCATGCGGCCATGCAGCAGTTTCAATTTAAGATCGGGGAAGACTTCCTTCTTCAATCGTTTTTCTTCCTGAACCGCGGACTTGGCTTCACCATTTTCGCCTTCCTCGATCAGTGGGTAAATAATGAAGGCTTGCCCCCCAGCCTGCACTTCTTTGCGAATGAGGTCGTAGGCGCGCGGGCGTTCGCGGGGCAGCATAAGTTGGGTGCTCACTGCGCGGCGCCCCGGCGGCAGTTCGCCGATCACGCTTAGGTCCAGGTCGCCATACAAGGTCAGCGCCAGGGAGCGCGGGATGGGAGTGGCGGTCATCACCAACAGGTGAGGATTGGTCCCCTTGGCGCGCAGGGTGGCTCGCTGTCCCACGCCGAAGCGGTGCTGCTCGTCGATCACCACCATTTCCAATTCAGCAAATAGAATCGGGTCTTCGATCAGGGTGTGGGTGCCCACCACCACTTTGATACTGCCGTTGTGCAGTCCCTGGCGGATCTCTTCTTTTTCAGTTTCTGGCGTGGAACCGACGATCAGGCGCAGTTCGCCGGGTTGCAGGCTGGCTTCGTCGATCAGCAGCCTACCCAGGGTGGCGTAATGTTGCTCGGCGAGGATGCCGGTGGGCGCCATGAGCGCAGCCTGCGCGCCCTGGCGCGCTACGGCTGCCATGCAAAGCGCAGCCACCACGGTCTTGCCTGAACCTACATCGCCCTGCAATAGCCGGTTCATCGGCCGCCCGGATTTCAGGTCACGTACCAGGTCGGCCAGGGCGGTCTGCTGGGCGGCGGTGAGCACGAAGGGCAGGCGGGCGATCTGCTCATCTATCCAAATTTGTGGCGCTTCAAAGCGCCTGGCAATCTGACCTTGCCAGGCCTGTTTTTGCATCAGCACCGCCAGTTGCATGAGCAGCAGTTCTTCGAAAGCCAGGCGATGGCGGGCCGCTCGGAGCTTCTCCATCGATTCGGGGAAGTGGGCTTGCAGCAAAGCCTCGGCCAGCGGCGCTACTCCGGCATCCTGGATCAAGCTCTGCGGGAGTGGATCGGGGAGGCGCGGCGCCCAGTGACTGACCACGCGCTTCATCAGCCCGCGCAGCCAGCGTTGCCCGAGGTCGGCGGCCAGCGGGTAAACGGGCACGATGCGGTTGGTGTGCAGTTGTTCCTTGTCCAGCAATTCCCACTCGGGGTTGTTCAGCGTCAGCCGGCCCTGGAACTGTTCCACCTGGCCGGCCAATACCACCTCGTCATCCACGTGGAGGTTGCGCGCCATCCAGGGTTGGTTGAACCAGGTAACGCGCAACGCGCCCGTGCCGTCGTTGATGATGGCTTCGGTGATTGTGCGCTTTCCGCCTTTTACCGGGCGGTTGGTGACCGATTGGACCGTGCCGGATATGGTCACCGGCCGGCCATACAGCAGGCTGGAGATGGTGGTGAGCTGGCTGTAATCTTCATAGCGGCGGGGAAAATGATAGAGCATGTCGCCCAGGGTGCTAATGCCCAGGTTGGCCAGTCTCTTGGCGTTCACCGTGCCCACACCGTACAGCACGGTGGTGGGCGCATTCAGGGCGTCCGGCTCGCCTTCAACCCGCGGACGTGGGGACGCTTTCCGCCGCCTA
>DATBWP010000035.1:0-2620 GCA_036514735.1 Anaerolineales bacterium | reverse complement strand
ACCATTTCACCAACTCGAATCCGCCCGAGAAAGACTCATTAGAGTTATGGGTCTCGCTTACTTACCTGGCAACTCACACCAAACGCATCCAGTTTGGGCCGTTGGTGACACCTTTTTCCTTCCGCCATCCAACCCTGACCGCTCGCATGGCAGCAGCCGTCGATGATCTCTCAGAAGGCCGATTGCAACTGGGCCTGGGCGCCGGCTGGCAGCAACGCGAGCACGAACTGTTCGGCCTGGATCTGCTGGACCTGCCAGCGCGCATGCGCCGATTCGAAGAAGGCATGGAAGTTGTCACCCGGCTGCTAAAAAGTGATTCCCCGGTAAGCTATTCAGGCGACTTCTATCGACTCAAAGGGGCAACATTATTGCCGCGCCCACAACGCGCCGGTGGACCACCCATCCTGGTGGGCGGCAACGGGCTGAAACGTACCCTACGCACGGCCGCCAAATACGCGGTCGAATGGAACGGCATTAGCATGAGCCCGGCCGAGTTCCGCAGACGATGCCAGCGCTTGGATAAGTACCTAAAAGCCGAAGGCCGACAACCAGGTGAAGTGCGGCGCAGTTTGATGACCAGTATTTTTTATGGCCGCGAAAGAGTGGAAAGGGCAACCAGTACCAGAGGAAAGACGACCGAGGAGTTGCGCCAGTCTGGTCGCCTGGTGGGCGAAAGCGATGAGATCCTTGAGCAGCTTGGCGCCCTGGCAGAAGCAGGGTGCCAGCGGGTCATGCTGCAATGGTTGGAACAAGACGACATCGCCGGACTGGAAGAGGTCGCAAAACAGGTGCTGAGCCGGCTCACTAACGGAGGAACTGATGAAGGTTACTGAAGCTATTCGTACCAAGCGCGCCGTGCGTGAGTTCAAGAAAGATCCGATTCCCGAAAAGGACGTGCGCGCCATCCTCAATGCAGGCCGCCGTTCCCAATCGTCCAAGAACCGGCAAAGCTGGCAATTCCTCGCGGTGCGCAATAAAGACACGCTTAAGCAGCTAGCTCACATGGGCGCCTTTGCCGGCCACCTGGCCGGAGCCGCATTAGGTGTGTTGATCCTCACGCCGCCCCCCGAGAAATTCTATGGAGCTTATTTTGACGCAGGCCAGGCTGCAGCCTATATGCAATTAGCCGCCTGGGAGCTTAGAATAAGCTCATGCCTGGCCACTTTGCATAAAGCTGAGAAAGCCTACGATCTGTTAGGTATTCCAAGAGAGTGGCAGGTACTTATGGCCATATCGTTTGGTTATGCTGCCGGTCGCAAGGGGTTGCACTTCCGCCCGCTTGTGGGCGGCCGCAAGCCCTTTGATGAAGTGGTGCACTGGGAAAAGTGGTAGGTCAGGCCGCCTGGGTGAATTCTGCTTCACTCAGGTGGACAAAGGCGCGGAAGATATCTGATTCGGTGATGATGCCGACCATTTCGTCTCCTTCCATCACCGGGAGGCTGCCAATTTTGTGGTGCAGCATCAGCTTGGCGGCTTCGGTGAGCCCGGTGCCCGGGGTAACCGTCAGGGGGTCGCGGGTCATAATTTTATGAATGGGCAACCGCCCCAATAAATAGTTCAACTCAAATACGCTGAGCGAGGTTGCGTCCGAGGGGCTGGCTTCGCGAAGATCACCAAGGGTGAGGATCCCGACAAGTTCTGACCCTTGCATGACCGGCAGCCTGCGGATCTTGTGGCGCTTCATTAATTCATGAGCTTCAGGCAGCGTTTGATCGGGTGTAATTACCACCACTTCCTTGCTCATCCAATCGCGCACACGTTCGTTTTCCATAGCCGCCTCCAACCCTTCCTTTTGCATTCTGGCCGAGAAGGCTCCCTACGAGCAGTGGCAAATGTCCATAAAATTACCCAAAAAGAGTGGGACGGATGAAATATAAAGAGCCGCGGATGGGCGGCTCTTTTCGGGGGGCGAATCGTCAATTTTTCGAATTTTCCTAATGCCTTAGCTTTGAACCGCAACGCAATGCAGGTTGTAAATGTCGCTCAAGGCGTCCCATAGGGCTTGGCTCATCTGTTGGCAGGCGAGTACTGCACTTTCCTGCTCGTCAGCCGGGAGCAGCTCAATCAGCCCCAGTAGTTTGGCGGCTTCATGCTGGTTGTTGGCGTGCGCCAAAAAGTAGCGGTCGCCGCTGGGCAGGTTGTAATGTTTACGCAGGCCATCCAGCTTGCTCTTGGCTGTAGCGGGTTGTTGGGCTTCAAAAGCATACATGGCACCGAGGGCCGTAGCCGGGTTTGCAAACAGCGCTTTGGCTTTGGAAACCAGGACTGCCACTGCTGGGAGCTCAGCACCACCGATCTGGGTGCCCAAACCGTGGGCAAACTGCTGCCAAAGAACAGCGTGCTCGCGTTCTTCATTAGCTGTTTCCGGATCAGCGATGGCCTCCCAGCCCTGAGGCAAAAGCGCGATAAACGCCCCGTATTCACTGGCATAGGAGTGTAGGGCGGCACGCGGCAACTCACCTGCTTCCCAAGCCCGATAGAAGGGATGCTGCAGTAAGCCCCAACGGGCTATGCTTTCGTTCAACTGTTTTTTGAGGTCCATAGGTGCTCCTTGTTCTTTTGGCGAATGGGTAAAGTTTACACTATCCTAAATTTAGTGCAACCTGTCCACTACGTAGTC
>DATBWP010000034.1:0-3544 GCA_036514735.1 Anaerolineales bacterium | reverse complement strand
CAAGATGTGCGCAACCTGGCTGCCTGGCAGCCAAATTCCGCGAAGCGCACCCCCATCCCTTTCAAGCCTGGCCGAGTGCTGCTGCAAGATTTCACCGGCGTGCCCGCCATTGTGGACCTGGCCGCCATGCGCGATGCCATGGCAAAGCTGGGCGGGGATCCCAAGAAGATCAATCCCCTGGTGCCGGTCGATCTGGTGATCGACCATTCCGTGCAAGTGGATTTCTTCGCCAGTCCGGATGCCCTGCAGCGCAACGCCGAGATCGAGTTCATGCGCAACCGGGAACGCTATGAGTTCCTGCACTGGGGGCAGCAAGCTTTCGATAATTTCCGGGTGGTGCCGCCGAATACGGGCATCGTCCATCAGGTCAATCTGGAATATCTGGCCCAGGTGGTGATGACGCGGCCTGAAGGGGGCGACTTGGTGGCTTTCCCCGACACGCTAGTGGGCACCGACTCGCATACCACCATGGTCAACGGGCTTGGGGTCTTAGGTTGGGGCGTAGGCGGCATCGAAGCCGAAGCCGCCATGCTGGGGCGCGCCATAGACATGCTGGCCCCCGAAGTGATCGGCTTCAAGCTGCACGGCCGGCTTCGAGAAGGTGTAACTCCCACCGATCTGACGCTGACCATCACTCAAATGCTGCGCGCCAAAGGCGTGGTGGACAAGTTCGTCGAATTCTACGGGCCCGGGTTGGACGCGATGAGCCTGGCCGACCGGGCGATGATCGGGAATATGTCGCCGGAGAATGGCGCCACCATTACCTTCTTCCCTGTGGATACCGAAACGCTGCGTTACTTGCGTCTCACCGCCCGCAGCGAAGCCCAGATCACCCTGGTGGAGGCTTATTGCAAGGAACAGAACCTATTCCGTGACCAAGATACCCCTGACCCCGTGTTTACCGACACGCTTCAACTCGACCTGGACGAAGTAAAGCCAAGTCTGGCCGGCCCCAAACGCCCTCACGACCGCATCACAGTGGACGACCTGAAGGTTGAGTTTCACAAGGCGCTCCTTGCGCCTAAGAGCGAGCGCGGGTTCGCCCTGGCGGCAGACCAGGTCGACAAGAAAGTCACCTTTGGCACCAACGGCTCGCGCGCCGAGATGGGCCATGGCGCCCTGGTCATCGCCGCCATCACCTCCTGCACCAATACGTCCAACCCCTCGGTGATGCTGGGCGCGGGATTGCTGGCGAAAAAAGCCGTAGAGCGCGGCCTCAGCGTGAAGCCGTATGTGAAGACCAGCCTGGCGCCGGGCTCACGGGTAGTGACCGAATATCTGGAAAAAGCTGATTTGATGGAGCCGCTCTCCAAGCTGGGTTTCAACCTGGTGGGGTATGGATGCACCACCTGCATCGGCAATTCGGGCCCATTGGCCGGAGAAGTGGTCAAGGCCATCACCAGCTCAGACCTGGTGGCGACGGCCATACTCTCGGGCAACCGCAACTTCGAGGGACGCATTCATCCGTACGCACTGGCTAACTTCCTCGCCTCGCCTCCGTTGGTGGTAGCTTACGCGCTGGCCGGCACCGTGGATATTGACCTAACCAGCGAACCGCTTGGCATCGGCAAACAGGGCGAGCCGGTATATCTCAAGGATATCTGGCCCAGCAACGAGGAGATCCGCGCCGCCATCGAAAACAATGTGAAGCCGAGCATGTTCGCCGAACGATATTCGAATGTCTTTTCCGGCAACGAGACCTGGAACAACATTACCGCCCACGGCAGCGAACTATATGACTGGGACGATAAATCCACCTATATCCAAAATCCCCCTTTCTTTGAGGACTTGAAGAAAGAGCCGCAAACCATCCAGGATATTCACGGCGCCCGCGTATTGGCCTGGCTAGGTGACTCGGTGACCACCGATCACATTTCCCCGGCCGGGGCTATCCCGGCGGACAGCCCGGCGGGGAAGTACCTCTTGGATCACGGGGTCACCGTGCCGAATTTCAATTCCTATGGTTCGCGGCGCGGCAATGATCGGGTCATGACCCGCGGCACGTTTGCCAACATCCGCTTGAAGAACAACCTGGTGCCGGGGGTCGAAGGCGGCTTCACCGTGCACCTGCCCGATGGCGAGCAAATGAGTATCTTCGCTGCCTCGCTCAAGTATCGCCAGGAGGGCGTGCCGCTCATCATCCTGGCGGGCAAGGAATATGGGGCTGGTTCCAGCCGCGATTGGGCGGCCAAAGGGCCGCGGCTGCTAGGCGTGCGGGCGGTGATCGCCGATTCCTTCGAACGCATCCATCGCAGCAATCTGGTGGGCATGGGCATCCTGCCTCTGCAATTTAAGCCGGGGGAAAACGCGGCCAGCCTGGGGCTCAGCGGCCGGGAGCGATTTTTCATTGAAGGCATTCGCGAGGACATGCAGCCCAACGCAGAGATCGAGGTGCGCGCCCTGGCCGATGACGGCCGGGAGACCACCTTCTGGGTCACGGCGCGGTTGACCACGTTGCAAGACGTGGATATCTATAAACAGGGCGGCATCCTGCACGCCGTCGTGCGCGAAATGGCTTGAGCGATCGGGCGAAAATAAAACATGGAGGTGGCGCTGAACGCCGCCTCTTTTTGTTAACCGTGGGTCATTCCTTGACAACGTGGGAAATGTAATTCGATGATGGGATGGATTCTTCGCGGCGCACGGCTTGCCTTGGGCAACCTTAGCTTGCTCAGAATGACTCTAAGCGGCGATCAGGAAAAATGCAAACGGAATCACACCTTGCCAAGCTCTGGTCTTGTACTTGTCACCAAAGTCCCGCGTCCCTCGCCAGAGGAGCAATATCTTTTCAAGCTGTTCTCATTTTTTCTAACGAAAAAGGGCACACTTCGTGCGCCCTTACCCGTATAAAGTGAAACAAAGAGCCACTATCCTTCGCGCAGCTCCATACGCCCGTTGACTGCCTCATAACTCATCGGTCCCTGGGGGACATGCGGGTCGATTTGCAAATCTCCGGAATCCATCGCTTCCCAGATGAGCTGGAAGGGCACCTTGTCCTTCTGCCATTTTTCGGCCATCACCACGCCATGCCCCGGCAAAACGGTGAAGGCGATCAGCCGCGGGTCGGCTGGGTTGCGCAGCGATTTGGAGCGGGCAAAGGCGGATTTGATGCCGCGCGCCTGGGCTTCCGTGGCGCAGGAGACCAGGTAGTGGTAATAAGGGGGATCCAGGGGCACGTACTCCACCAGTTTGGGATTAAAGGCTTTCACCCCGCGATGGCCGTGCAGTTTCGAGCGCACCACTGGCACTTCGCTCTTGACCCCCGCCACCGTCTCATGGGGCGTCTTGGGCAGCAGCTGGTCCATGTCCATCATTTCAACGGCCTCAGAGGAAGGTGGGTCGTTGCGTTTGCCCTCCACATGGCGCACCTGCGCCCCGGCTCCATCGGCGCGCACGCCTACGATCACCGCCAGGTCATCGTCGGTCAAGCGCCCCTTATGCACCGGGCGAGCGCTGCCGGTGACCGTGGCGATCAACGCCTGCACCCGCGGGTCCCAAGTGGCGAAGCAACCTTCGCTGTATTGGCGGGCCACGCCTTCATTCA
>DATBWP010000033.1:0-4124 GCA_036514735.1 Anaerolineales bacterium | reverse complement strand
AAATAGCGCGGCCCAGGGTGCGCGCCGTGGAAGCGCGCCAGGCGGAGAGTGGCGCCACACCCATCAACAATAAGAGTGCCGCCCACAGCGGACGGGTGGCCGATTCGTAATAGATGGGACCCACCGTGATCTGTTGCCCGGTCAGGATCTCACTGGCCAAGGGAAAGATGACCCCAAGGAAGCAGATCACCAAGATGCTGACGAAGAGAAAATTGTTGAGGAGGAAGAGGGCCTCGCGTGAAAGCAACGAGGTCATTTCCACGTCGGACTTCAGGGCTTGCCAGCGGCGACTGAGCAAGGCGAGCGAAACTGCCAAGGTGACCGAAATAAAGAGGAAGAACAACGGCCCAATGGCGCTCTGTGCAAAGGCATGCACCGAAGACAGCACGCCGGAGCGGGTCAGAAAGGTACCAAAAATAACCAGGTCGTAGGTCAGGATGACGAGCAGCAGGTTCCAGTGTTTGAAAAGGCCGCGCTTTTCCTGGATCATCACCGAATGCAGGAAAGCCGTGCCGGTCAGCCAGGGCATAAAAGCGGCGATCTCAACTGGGTCCCAACCCCAATAGCCTCCCCAGCCCAGCACGTCGTAAGCCCAACGGCTGCCTAATAGCAGACCAAGAGACAGAAAGAGCCAAGCCACCAAGGTCCAGCGGCGTGTCACGCGGATCCAGCGATCGTCGCTGCGGCCGGTCACTAAAGCCGCGATGGCAAACGCAAAGGGGATAACAAAGGAGACGAACCCTAAATACAACATGGGCGGGTGGATGATCATGCCAGGATGGCGCAGCAAGGGGTTGAGCCCGTTGCCATCCCGGGGGATGTACGGCAACGCCCCGCCCGGTTGCCACAAGGCGGTCCAGACCGTGCCCGTAATGCCTTGCCACAAACGCATAAAGGGATTCTCAAAGAAGAGGACCAGCGCCAGGAAGAAAGCCAGCGTAGCCAGGCAGACAAGGATGACCCAGGGCTGAAAGTCGCGGTCCCGGCGCCAGTCGCGCAGCATGACCGCCGCGGCGAATGCGGACATCAGCCAGGACCAGAAGAGCAGCGAGCCGGCTTGCCCACCCCACAAAGCCGTGGCGCGCAAGTAGAGCGGCATACTGCGGCTGGTGACACTGGCCACATATTCGATCTGAAAGTCCAGATCGATCAACGAATAGACCAGGCTCAAAGCGGAGAGAGTAAGCAGGGGAAACGTAAGCAGGGTAGCAGCCCGAGCGCTGGCCACCCACCTTGGGGAGCGTTGCCAATGCCCGTAGAGCGCGGCCGCGCAGCCATAGAGCGCCAGCAAAAAAGCCGTAAGCAGCCCAAAAAATCCGAGGTCAGCGATCATGGGGAAAGTCGTTGGGCGCGGGTTTTAACCCGCCAATACCATCTTAGCCTTCGGCCTGGCCTGGTAGGGCTTCTTCGTAGCGGGTCGGGCAGCGAAGCAAGAGCTCGTTCGCATGGAAGACGCCGTCTTCGCCTAACTCGCCGGACACAATGGCTTCGGCAGCGTGCCTAAGCAGGTCAGGTTTCACGCCAATGTACACGATTTCCAGGCGGTTACGGGATGGATCGGCTACAGCGGTATCCAGCGCGGCCGCCAGGCCACCTTCGTCATTAATCAACTGGGTATCCGCTGGGGTGTGCACAATAGTAAAGGACAGCGTCAGCGTATCCGAGTCATAACGGATGCTGTCTCCAAGAACCGCCCCCGCGATGCGGGCCGGTTTGCCCACGGCATCCGGGCCGCGTAAGAGCAATTCATCCACTGTGAAGAAGAACTGCGCTCCCACCGCGGTGGAGGAGATGATCAGGTAAACAACGGCGGCCAGGATGAGGAGCCCACCGATCAGGAACTTGCTGCGACCCGTGCCGGACGATGCGAGCTTTGAAGAAGTCTTGCTGCTCATTGGGCAGGATTATACCGTCTCAATTTCTTTCCCCATCTGGTTGGTCAGCAGAAAAAATCTACATGAAGACAATGATGTGCAATGCGCGAAAGGGAGAAATAAATGGCGGACTTTACTCAATGGCCGCCCGTAGCTTGGAAGCCAACTTCCCAAATTCGGGCGTATAGTGCATCTCTGGCCGGCGCGGGCGCGGCAACCTGATCGCCAGGTCCATCTTGATCTGCGCCGGACGGGCGCTGAGTACCAGTACCCGGTCCGCCAGGTAGACGGCCTCATTGATATTGTGCGTCACTAACATAACGGTTTTATGGTCAGCTTCCCAGATACGCACCAGTTCATCACCCATGCGCTCACGGGTCAGCGCATCCAAAGAGCCAAAGGGCTCGTCCATCAGCAGGATCTCAGGATCCTGCACCAAGGCGCGGCCTAAGGCCACCCGTTGGGCCATGCCGCCGGAAAGATCGCCCGGCAACGCCGCCTCGAATCCGCTCAAGCCAACAAGTTCAATCATCGCCTGGGCTTTAGCGCCAGCGGCTCCGTTCGACTGGCCGCGAAGCTCTAACGGCAGGCTGATATTCTCCATAATCGTACGCCATGGCATCAGATTGGCATCTTGAAACACCAGGCTAACCCCCGGCTGCGGCCCGCGCACCGCCTTCCCGTTCAGTATGACCGATCCGGAGCTAATGGGCACCAGTCCAGCCAGGATGCGCAGCAGGGTAGATTTTCCACTGCCCGAAGGGCCTAGCAGGCAGACGAACTCCCCTTCTCGCACCTCAAAGGATAGCGAGTTGAGCACGTGCAAACTGCCGCGTCGGTCTGTGTACGTGGCGTTGAGGTCACGAACTTCAAGGTAGGATTTCGTTTTCACAATGACTTACCAAATAATCAATAAGAAATACGCGATCATCTTAAGGGAGGAATTCATTGGTGTACGCTTCGTCCAGATTGAGCTGCCCAGAGAGCAACCCCATATCTAGGAGTGTGGCTTGCATGTTTTCCCAAGCCTCCGGTTGGGAAACGCCCAGGGCACCGGTGTTCCAAATCTCGATAGATAAGGCCAGGATCTGTTTCTGAGTGGCCACATCAGCCTCCGGCAACGTATCCACATATCCCGTGCTGATTTCGTATGCCGCTTCCGGGTCAGCGATGGTGTCAGCCAGGCCTTGCAGAAACGCAGCGACAAAAGACCGCACCTGCTCGGGATGCTCTGCCGCCATGCTTTCAGAAGTCAGGATGCCGTTAGCCGCCAATTGAACGTAATCTGAAACGCGAATCACGTTTACCTCAAAGCCCTGGGCAACAAGCTGGACAGGCTCGTTGTTCACATAACCCACCACGGCTTCAACCTGATCCGCAGCCAGGGCTTGCACCTGGTTGAAACCGATCGAATCCAACGTGACCTCGCCTTCTGCGATCCCGAATTCATTCAACAAGGCGCGCAGGCCGATGTAATTGGCCCCGAACAGACCTGGCAAGCCGATCCGCTTGCCCACCAGATCCGCCGGGGCATCTATGCCGCTCTCAATTTTGGCCACGACGGCCACAGGGTACTCCTGCCACCAGGCTGCCACATAGACCACTGGCAAGCCTTGCTCACGAGCCAACAGCACTTGCTCGCCGGAGACCAGCGCGAAGGGCACTTCCCCTGCCCCAACCAGCGCCACGCCATCCGTTTCGAAGCTGTAGTCAAACTCGATCTCGAAGCCGGCTTCGGCAAAGTAACCGCGCTCGATGGCTACGTAAAAAGGCGCGTATTGAATGTTGGGGATGTAACCCATCGGCAGGCGGATGTGCTGGATTTCATCGGCAGGCTGCGGCGCAGCCTGGCATGCGGCCAATAAAACAAACAGAGCAACCGTGGTAATCATGGATCGTTTAGTCATTACTTCTCCGTTCATTATTTTCTCTTTTTTTTTATTAGCTGCCTTGCCGCCACCACAATATGCGGCGCTCCAGCCATGTTACCAAACCATATAGCAGCAAGGCCATGGCAATAAGCGTGAAGACGGCCACAAAGACCAGCGCTGTGTCGTATTCGCCGCGGCCCACGTTGATAAGGAAACCCAGGCCGCGGTCAGCGCCCACGAACTCGCCCACCACCGCACCGATCACCGATAAGGTGGCGCCGATGCGTAACCCCCCGAGAAAAACTGGCATGGACGCAGGCAGTTCAAGCAGGCGGAAAGTCTGCCAACGACTGGCGCGCAGCGAACGCATCAGTTCGCG
>DATBWP010000032.1:0-4304 GCA_036514735.1 Anaerolineales bacterium | reverse complement strand
GCGGAAATTGACCTGGGAAGGCGGGATGGTATGCCCAATGCCATGCCGCGCCAGGAAAGCGACCTGGCGGCCGGCCAGTCTGCCGATCATGATAGGCGAGCTGGGCTCACCAAAAGGTGTGTTGACCTTAATCTGGCGAATACCCTCCAGCCCCGGGATCGCATAGAGGCCCGAGCCTCCAATGATGGCCAATTGGGGATGTTCGCTCATGTTTGCTCCTTATCTTGGTCTTCAAAGGCAATAGTAAAACTTACCTGCCCACAGCGAACCTCGTCAAGGTCGGTTAACACAACGGGAGCGCTGAGTGCTTCTCCATTCAAAAACGTGCCATTGCGGGACCCCAGGTCTTCCAACCACCACTGGTCGCGGCGGAAGCTCAGGCGCGCGTGGCGCGAGGAAACGGTTTCATCGGCAAAGATCCATTCGCAGCTGGGATGGCGACCGATGGTCACCTCAGGGGCGGTGAAGCTAACGCGCTCGCCGGCGCCGTTGCCAACCAAGGCGGCATGCAAAGCCGGGGCGCGCTGCTTGGCCGCGCTCTCCGCCTGGAGTTTCAAATCACGCCACAGAGCCAGGAAAGCCCAGCCTAAGAATGCGTATAAGGCCAAGGCCATAACCAGGCGCAAGGCCAACAAGATAAATGCGCTTGGATTTTCCATCAATCTAGGCGCTGGGGCTGGCAGCTTTGTTGGCAGGCCGATATTCCTGGGTTTCGGAAGCAGATAACACGGCTTCATGCCCATAGATCAATGGTACACCGGCGAGATTGATGACATCGCCAGCCAACAAGATGGCGTTCTTCACGTCCACGTTGTTGATCTTTGATCCACCGGTGGAGCCAAGGTCAAAGAAGTGATAATGACCGGAAATGGCGCGCAGCTGGGCATGCCTACGGGACACTGCGGGAATTTCGATGACCAGGTGGTTATCCTTCTTGCGTCCGATATTAACAATAGGCAAAACAAGAGGAAAGATCTCGGAACCGCCCACGATAAGAAACGCACCCGGGGGAATATGCCGTTGGTCGGGCGCGGGGATGGAGCGCAGCCCTTGCGTCTGGGAGAGGTTTACGCCCACGCCA
Source organism: Anaerolineales bacterium (assembly GCA_036514735.1). Taxonomy (GTDB): domain Bacteria; phylum Chloroflexota; class Anaerolineae; order Anaerolineales; family UBA11579; genus JAMCZK01. Next base: position 3,223 of record DATBWP010000032.1, on the reverse strand, counting down.
TCGCTGCGCACTTTGAAGTCCCCGTAGGCTAAATCTTCCTGAGCCTTGATGTGCAAGACCGGCTCGGTGGATAAGGTGATGCCTGATTCCGAGGCGGCATTCAGTAAGGTCACCTTCAATTCCTCAAGAAGAACCTGGTTGGTTTGCAAGGCCAAGGCATGGTCGCCATTTACTAGGATGGTGTAAACGCCGGGAGCTACCAGGTCTTCACCTTCTCCAAATTGCACATCGAACTGCATGGCTTCAATAAGGCGTGAGGCCAACTGATCCTTGAGATCACGCGAGGAGAATAGCTTTGCCGTACCTTCCTCGATCAGGTGCTGCAATCGAGCTTCGAATCTGCTCAAAGGATGGCTCATGTTGCCGTATTTTATCGTTTTACGGCACCTGGCGTCGGCTATCAGCCGTTCTTTATTTAGGATTAATTCGTTATGATGATTGAGCCTGATGATCGCCACGAAGCCCGCTGGATTTGAGGAAATAGCGCATACCGCGGATTGGTCGCTGCGAGTGTGGGCACCCGACTTGGCTGGCCTGTTGGAGCAGGCGGCCAGGGGCATGCTGGAGCTTTCGGGCATTCGCTTGGAAGCTGGGAAGAGAATACGGCGAAGACTAACCGTGGAATCCACAGATGCCGAAGGTCTGCTGGTTAACTTCCTAGCCGAACTACTTCACCTGCTCGAGCAGGAAGAACTGGCTTTTGATCAATATGAACTCGCCGTGTCTGAGAATGTAGTCAAAGCTAACCTGGAAGGCGCCCGGGTGGCGGAACATAAAAAAGAGATCAAGGCGGTGACTTACCACAATCTTAAAGTTGTCAAAAAAGGTGCCCAAGTTGAAGCGGAACTCGTATTTGATGTTTGAAAGGGAAATCTTATGGTGGCGTTAAGCGAACTGAGGAGAATCAACGAGTTTGAATGGGAGATTCCATCCTCGTTTCGCGCCGATATGCGCGTGCCTGTGCATATCTTCGCCACTCGAGGCCTGTTGGAAGCCATCGCGCAGGATAAATCGCTGGACCAGGCAATGAACGCGGCCACCTTGCCCGGCTTGGTAGGACGCGTGCTGGTGATGCCAGACATGCACCAGGGATATGGTTTCCCTATAGGTGGGGTGGCGGCCACGCAATATCCCAAAGGCGTTATTTCCCCCGGCGCGATTGGGTACGACATCAATTGCGGTGTGCGCTTGTTAGGCTCGCAGATCGAATTGGATGCGGTGGCAAGGGAGTTGGATGAGCTGGCTGCTGCCCTTGACCGGCATTGCCCAAGTGGCGTGGGGCAAAAGGGTCAGTACCGTTTGAGCAATAAAGAGATGGAACAGGTGATGCTGGATGGCGCTCAATGGGCGTTGAAAAAAGGGTTTGCCAGCGAAGCTGACCTGAGGCGTACCGAAGAATTTGGGCGGATGCCCGGCGCGGAACCCGGCTATGTAAGCCCCCGCGCCCAGAGCCGCGGCCAGGACCAACTGGGCACCTTGGGAGCGGGCAACCATTTTATCGAAGTGGATGTGGTTGACCGGGTTTTCGATGAACAAGCTGCCCAAGTGATGGGTATAGCAGAAGGCAGTCTGACCCTCATGATTCATTGTGGTTCGCGCGGCTTTGGCCACCAGGTCTGCACAGATTACGTCAGTAGTTTCCAGGGTGCGGTGCAGCGTTATGGCATTGACTTGCCGGACCGCGAACTGGTGTGCGCTCCGATGGATTCAGCAGAAGGCAAGGCCTATATGGGCGCTATGCATGCCGCCGCCAATTTCGCGTTTGCCAACCGGCAAGTGCTTGCTTATCACGCCCGGCAGGCTTTTGAGGAAACGCTGGCCGGGCGAGTGAAGAACTGGCACCTGCACCAGGTCTACGATATTGCCCATAATATGGGCAAAGTGGAAACACATCAGGTTGAAGGCAAAGCCATCAAAGTGTGTGTGCACCGAAAAGGAGCCACACGCGCCTTCGGCCCCGGCTCCCCCGGGCTGCCTTCTGAATACCAAAAGATCGGCCAGCCGGTGTTGGTGCCCGGCAGCATGGGTACTGCTTCCTGGGTGCTGGTGGGCACGGAAGGCAGCATGCAGCGTTCGTTTGGCAGCTCCTGTCACGGGGCAGGACGCACCATGAGCCGATCCAAAGCCAAGCAGACTGTGCGCGGTCATGAGCTGATCAGAGAGTTGAAGTCCCAGGGCATCCATGTGCAAGCCGGCTCGTTACCGGGCCTGGCCGAGGAAGCGCCCCAAGCCTATAAGGATGTGGATATCGTGGTGGAAACCGTAGTCAGGGCTGGCATTGCCCGAAAGGTGGCACGCTTGCGCCCTGTGGCGGTGGTCAAGGGATAAGCCAAGGCGCGCATGATGGGGAACATATTAGGAAGCAATTCGTTGTGATGGATATAGGAGCGAATATCGCAATGAAGCCCACCTTAATTCTTTTAGTGTTATCGGTTGCTGCCAGCCTGGTCGGTTGCACAGCCTCAAATGCTGCCCCCACGAAGGAGCCACAGGGGGGCGCAATCTACATCGATTCAGCTGACTTGCTGATCATGGAAAGCTATCCAGTGCAGATTTCGTTGCATATCGTGGGCAACTTGCCCACCCCTTGCCATGAATTTCAGTTTTCAGTGTCTCAACCGGATGCAAAGAACCGCATTTACGTGGCGGCATGGAGTGAAAGTGATCCCACCGCCATCTGCGCTCAAGTGTTACAATTCTTTGAAGAAAATGTGGGTATTCCCATGGCCGGCGTAGCGGATGGAACGTATAGCGTGTGGCTGAACGGCGAGTTGGTAGGCGAGTTCAATTACCCCGGCTAAGTTCAACAACCAGACCTAAAGAGCCCGCGGACGCGGACTCGAGCTAATTGGCGCGACGCTCTTTCAAGACCTTCGTTAGCGCGGGGACGATTTCGAACAGGTCCCCAACAACGCCATAGCGCGCCACTTTGAAAATGGGCGCCTCTGGATCCTTGTTGATGGCTACTATGACTTTGCTGGTGCGCATGCCAGCCAGATGTTGGATGGCGCCGGAGATGCCCACGGCGATATACAGATCGGGTGAAACAACTTTGCCCGTTTGCCCCACCTGATGGGCATAAGGCACGTAGCCTGCATCCACTGCGGCACGGCTGGCGCCCAGAGCGCCGCCCAAGGCCTCGGCGAGTTCGCCCACCATCTTGAAACCTTGCTGTGCGCGCCAGATCTCTTTCTGCTTTTCATCGGTGAACTCGGCGGGCGGC
>DATBWP010000031.1:0-4363 GCA_036514735.1 Anaerolineales bacterium | reverse complement strand
CGCTGGGTCTATTGGAATATTTTGATGCCCGGCCACCAGATGCCGGTCAGCAACCAAATGAGCATGATGGGAAAGCAAAAGCTGGTGCCTTCCCTAGCGCAATAAACGCGCGGACACAATAAAAAGGAGAACGAAATGGTGTTAACCAAAGACGAAGCGCTTAAGGACGTGCAGTTCAATGCAGAAGGCTTCATGCTAGACCCGAAGGCGTGGACGCCGGAGTTGGCCGAAGCCATGGCCGAAGGCGAAGGCATCCAACTCACCGAGCGACACTGGCTGGTGATCAACTTCGCCCGCCATGAGTACGAAGCCAACGGCGAAGCCCCCACCCTGCGCGCCATCACCAAGAACAGCGGCGTGGACACCCGGGAGATGTATGCCCTGTTCCCGGCCGGCCCCGCCAAGCTGGCGGCCAAATTGGCCGGCCTGGGCAAACCCACCGGTTGCATCTAATTCTCAAGCCATTATTGCGAAAACGCCAGGCGCGTGAGACAAGATCCAGGATGAAGCAAGAGATTGCTTCGTCGGCCGGCGGCCTCCTCGCAATGACGATAAATGAAAAGGAGATCACACATGAGCACTAACGGTAAAGCAGACAAACCAGCCCGCAAACTCTGCATCATCGCATCCAAGGGCGCCCTAGATATGGCCTACCCGCCCCTCATCCTGGCCAACGCGGCGCGGATGAGCGGGATTGAAACCCACGTATTTTTCACCTTCTGGGGTCTGGATATCATCAACAAAGAAAAGATGGCCAACCTGCACGTGGCCACCGTGGGAAACCCCAGCATGCACCCCATGTTCCATATCCCCACCATGGTAGGCGGCCTGCCGGGTATGTCGGCCATGGCCTCAGGCATGATGAAGAAAGAGATCGACAAGCTGGGTTTCCCACCCGTGGACGAATTCGTCCAGGTGCTGCTGGATTCCGGCGCCAAGCTATATGGCTGCAAGATGTCCATGGACATGATGAAGCTGACCAAAGACGATTTGATCGAAGGCGCCGAAGTGTTGGGCGCCATGGAATTCCTGGAAGTCGCCGACGGGGCACAAATCATCTTCGTGTGACCTGCCATTCCCCCGCTGACAACAAACTGGCCCGCTTCAGCGGGCCTTTGCTTTATTGCTAAGTAGCTCGCGGAGTGGGTCTCGAAACCACAAGAGGTTGCCCTCGGAGGATGAAAGTCCCCTGCGTCTGTTGTGTTTTAACTACTGTAGCTCGCGGAGTGGGTCTCGAACCCACAAGAGGTTGCCCTCTGGGGATGAAAGTCCCCTGCGTCTGTTGTGTTTTAACTACTGTAGCTCGGGTGGGAATCGAACCCACAAGAGGTTGCCCTCGGGGGATTTTAAGTCCCCTGCGTCTGCCAGTTCCGCCACCGAGCCAAGTTCATTTTAACAACGATTCCCCTTTCCGGGTATCCGATTCAGGGCAACCGAGGATAACACCGTCGGGAAGTATTTATATTGGTCCAAATCCGTGATAGAAGTAGCTCGCGGAGTGGGTCTCGAACCCACAAGAGGTTGCCCTCTGGGGATGAAAGTCCCCTGCGTCTGCCAGGTCCGCTACCGAGCCGAGTCCATTTAACAAAGGAATGGCCCAGGGGTGTTGCGGAATGTGGGTTGGAAAGGTATGCAATATGGTGAAGGTTCCGGTGAGAGGTGAGCTTGGTGGATTCTTCACTGGTCTAGGTCCGGCGATTCGGATGACTGTTGCTCGACCCGTTCAGAATGACACAAAAAGCGATAAGGGCTTGTTCCGCGCTCAGCGACCGGGACCTTCGCCGATGGCTACTTCCAGCGTGTCCGGGTTGTAACGCACGGGAACCACAGTGTCTGGCTGAATTTGGGGGATCTGAGCTTGCTTGATCACCATTTCGGTCTCAGCCAGGAAAGGTCTGCCATCGGATGGCGTAACCTCCAGCGTAATTCGTGTCACCGGGTTGTGATTGAAACGCACCCCAGTTGGCACTGCGCTGACGATGCGCCCTTCAGCCGGGCGGCCGCTGCGCAACACGACGCGATTGCGATAGGCAGCCCAGAGCGGCGTGCCAAACAAAAACGCCATGGCGGTGAACAGGAGCGCAAAGGTGAGCGCGAAAGCCACAGTGGTCAGCAGGGTTGCGCCCCAGGGTAGGACGGTAAATAATCCTGGAACGATCTGATCCACCCAGGCGGCAAAATCCCTGCCAGCACTACCCAGCTCCGGCGCCATGCCAACAAAGATGAAGATAAACGGCACCCACATGGAGGCAAACAGAAGCCAGCCAACTCGCTGAAGGACGTTTAGCAAGTTTATAGACGCTCCTTAACCTGCCAATTTGCCCATGATCCGGATCCAACGCGAAGCCACTCTCACCCAGGGCCCGCTGCTTTGCGTGCGAAATTCTGCCTGACCCAGCACCTGGCGCAGCCCTTCGGCATCTACGAAGTCAGGCAGGCGCATGGTGGCGCGGCCAAGTTCGCCCAGCGTGTGTGCATCCGAACCAGCCGTGCCCGGCAAACCATGTCGGGCAGCGAATTCGGCGGCCGCAGTGTTGTAGCTGGGACGTAGATTGCGGGCATTAAAGGTTTCAAAGGCATCCACCAAGCCGGCTAACTCCTCCAGCTCTGGCTGAGTCCAAATGCTGCGGCGCGGGTCGAAGGGATGCGACACACTGATGAAGGCGCCTTGGGCGCGCAGGTCTGCGATGGCCTGGCGGTAAGGCGTACCGCGGGGGATCTCCTCGCTTACAAAAGCAGCCAGCAGTTCCCCACGATCGGTAAGCACCTCTTCACCCACAATGACCAATTCTGGGTCCAGTAGTTTGGCTTCCAGCGCGCCTGCCAAGCTCCAGTGGTCACTGACTACCACGCGGTCAATGCCGCGCCGACGGCAAGTTGAAACTAAATCGGCTGGCCGCACGCGGCTGTCCAGCGAGGCGTAAGTGTGGCAGTGGAATTCAACCGTCAACATGGCCGCAATTCTAGCAGAGGGGCAGTGATTGGTGAACAGTAATTAGGAATTAGGAAAGGGTATCAGGAAGCCGGCCTCAGTCCTCGGGAAACCAAAACAAGGGAGTGATTTGAATAGTGATTTAGAAAAAGCGATAGGAGGTCGAAAATCCTGATTCCTGTTTCCGGATCCCGATTAAAATGGCTCATATGTCATCCCTACCCAAGTCATTCAAGTTCTCCAAGGAAGTCGCCACGGCTCGCAGGGCGGGCAAGCCGCTGGTTGCCCTGGAATCCACCGTCATCACCCACGGGCTGCCGCAGGGCGTTAATTTGGATCTGGCCCGCGCGCTGGAGGACGTGGTGCGCGCTGAAGGAGCCACCCCGGCCACCATTGCCGTGCTGGATGGCCGTATTTGCGTGGGCCTGGAAGCCGACGAACTTGCCCGCCTCGCCAACGATAAGCAAGTTCGCAAATTGAGCACGCGTGACCTGGCAGCTGCGCTGGTTGATAAAACCAGCGGTGGCACCACGGTGGCGGCCACGCTGCGCGTAGCCGCGTTGGCCGGCATCCGCGCCTTCGCCACCGGCGGCATCGGTGGCGTGCATCGCGGCAGCAATTGGGATATCTCCGCTGACTTGCCTGAGCTGGCCAGCCAGGCGGTGCTGCTGGTCTGCGCCGGCGCTAAAGCCATCCTGGACCTGGAAGCAACGCTGGAACAGTGCGAAACGCGGGGGATACCGGTGCTCGGCTATCAGACCGATGAATTCCCGGCTTTCTATTCCATCCAAAGCGGTTTGCCGGTCAGCGCCCGGGTGGATACGCCACAAGATGCGGCCGCATTGGCGCGCGCCCACTGGGAGCTGGGCGGCAGTGGACTGCTGCTGGCCGCCCCACCCCCTGCGGAGAGCGCCCTGCCCAAGGCCGAGGTGGAAGCCTGGATCGCCCAAGCCCTGCTGGAAGCCGAAGCCCAAGGCCTGCGCGGCCAACCGGTTACACCCTATTTGTTGAGCCGGGTCAACGAATTAAGTGAGGGGAAAAGCATGGAAGCCAACCTCGCCTTATTGAAGAACAACGCCCGCATCGCCAGCCAGGCCGCCAGGTACCTCACCAACCACAAAACAAAATCCGCCTAGCGAATTCGGGCGTTGCGGCGCCTCACTTTTCCGGCGTCTGCGTGGGCCAGCGCGTGTGCGTGGCGGTAATGGTGCGCGTTAGGGTGCGCGTGGGGGTTGGCGTTGGTGTGTCGCTGGGTGTCGGCGTGGGGGTGGAAGTTGACGGGTCGCCGGCCACCTCGAATTCACCCACCACTTTGGGCTCAATGCCCACAAAGATGCGCACCTGGTAGCGGCCGGGCAGCCATTCCTCCGCATCCGGGATCCACTCGGTAAATCCATAGCCACCTGTAGCGCCGTCCCAGGGTTTGGTCTC
>DATBWP010000030.1:0-5622 GCA_036514735.1 Anaerolineales bacterium | reverse complement strand
AGTTTGAACTGGCGGCGGCTTTCTACTACGATGAGGGAGGCCGCCCGGCTCACCGCCTGGATGGCGAACGAAGAGAACAACCAGGGTAGGGCGCCACCGATCAGCATGCCCACAAAGACTTGCGGCACGTTGATCTGGATGCCAACCGCCTGGATCTGCTCCGCCAACGGGACTCCCAGCGCAACCTGCGCGCGGGTCACGTCCACGATGAAGGAGCCGAACAAGGCGACCGCCGCGATCACCGCCGAGCCGATGGCCACGCCTTTAGTGATGGCTTTGGTGGTGTTTCCCACCGCGTCCAGGTCCGCCATGATGCGCTGGGCCTTCAGCAATTTCTTATTCCGTGTCCCGCTCCAGGACATTTCGCCGATGCCGTTGGCATTATCGGCGATGGGGCCGAAGGAGTCCATGGCTACGTTGTTGCCCGTCAGAGTGAGCATGCCGATACCGGTCATGGCCACGCCGTAGAGCACATAGGTCACGTTCTGGATGGCCGTGGTGCCCACGTTACCGAAAATCACAATGGACGAAAAGATGGTGGCGGCGATAACGACTACCGCCCACACGGAGGATTCATAACCCACGGCGATGCCCTGCAAAATGAGGGTAGCAGGGCCCGTGTTGGCTGCTTTTTTGATCTCTTCCACCGGCGGTTTTCCGGTGCCGGTGAAATACTCGGTCATGCGGTCAATTAGGATGGCCAGCAGCACACCGATGCCTACGGCCAGCGGCGTGCGCCACCAGCCACCTGGCAGGGTGACGTCCGAAAGATAAAGGAAGCCGGCCAGGAAGAACAAGGCCGCAGAGATGACCGCGGAGGAGAGGAACCCACTGAAGATGGCGCTCATCGCCTTTTCGGAACTGCCTTCACGCCCGGCGCGCACTGCGTAAGTGCCGATGATGGAGGACAGCACCCCGATGCCGCGCACGATCAACGGGTAGATGATCCATTCGATGTGGCCGGTGAAGTTGAACAAGGCTACGCCTAGGATTAGCCCAGAGACGATGGTGACCTCATAAGACTCGAAAATGTCGGCGGCCATACCGGCGCAATCGCCCACGTTATCGCCAACCAGGTCGGCGACCACCGCCGGGTTGCGCGGGTCGTCTTCCGGGATGCCGGCTTCGACCTTGCCCACCAGGTCAGCGCCCACATCCGCGGCTTTGGTGAAGATACCGCCGCCTACCCGCATGAACAAGGCTAACAGAGTGCCGCCGAAGCCGAAACCCAGCAGGGCATCTGGCGCAGCCAGGCCGAAGATAATGAAGATGATGGTGCCGCCCAGCAGGCCTAGCCCATCGGTGAGCATGCCGGTGATGGTTCCGGCGCGGTAGGCGATGCGCAGGGCTCCGCCGAAGCTGTTACGCGCCTCGGCCGCCACGCGCACATTGGCCTGCACCGCCATGCGCATGCCGATCTGGCCGACCAGCAGGGAGAACATGGCGCCCATCACGAACCCGATGGAGCGCCCAACGCCGATAACCGTCGTGGCGTCCGCACCAAACATCTCGCTGGCTTCCGGGCTGGGGGGCACGATGACCACCGAAAGGTACATGGCGGCCGTGAGCACCGCGATCAGCGGCAGGATGGAGCGCAGCTGGCGGCCCAGGTAGGCGTCGGCCCCGTCGCGGATCGCGCCCCATACCTCGCGCATCTTAGGGGTGCCGGTGTCCTCCGCCAGGATCTGGCGGCGCAGGAACAGGGCGTACAGCAGGCCCAGGATGGCCACGCCGAACACGCTCCAGATGGCAATGACTTCAAAATCAGATAGACCTAATTGATACATGCAAAAAACTCCTTTGGACGATCTGTGATTGCCTTAAAAAGCGCCGGGGCATCTTGCTCCGGCGCAGGGAAAGCGAAAAAGATTGTAATTGGACGGGGTGGATGTGTCAAGAAGTTAGGTCTAGCCGTCCTACGTTCGATGTCGATTCCCTTTTCCACCCCGCAAGCTACCGATTTGAGACCGTAGGGGCGGGTCTCAGACCCGCCCGCTGAAACTATTGAACAGCCCAAGGTGACACAAATCAAGGTCTAAGTAGGGCGCAGCATGCTGCGCCCCTACAAACCGTTCACCGTGCCATGCTTGGCTAGCCGATCCCTTCCGTCACGATGGACGCAGAAATGTTGTTCCTTTCATTCAACCAGGACGGTTTGCCTTTTGTGGTTTGGGTTATCAATTAGGAAATACAGTGTTCCCAGGATGCCAAATATGAAAGCAACCAGGAAGTTCGTTTGTGGGGAGATCGTCCAAAGGAAGGCGCCACCAAAAGCAGCCAGCGAAACAATGAGGTCGCGCGCTAAATAATAAACGCCAAACATGCTCCCCTTCTTCCCCGCAGGCGACAGATCCATGATCAGCGCCTTGCGCGTCGGCTCTCCGAATTCTTTCAGCCCGCGCACCACAAAAGCCAGGGCTAACATGGCAAATGAGTTCGCTATCAACAGAAGCAACGGGAATGCAGAAAAGAACACAAAGGTCATCGCCACAAACGGCCTTTTGGTCGATCGGTCCGCCAGATACGCAACCGGTAAGTAAACCAGCATGGCTGTCGCCATTTCGATCAGCCTCAGGATCCCGAACTCCGCGGCGCTGATGCCCACGTTTTTTAGTGCCCAGACCACCACAAAGGCGTAGGGAATTTGCTCGCAGAATCTCACCAAGATATCTGACACTAATAAACGGCGTAAATGCAAAGGCATGGATCCAAATATGCGTAGTACATTCGATTCAATGGGGTCAGGGGCAACTTCTCGTTTCTCGATCAATAATTGTTGGATTATCAAAGAGGCTAGGCATAGAATGATCGCCACCCAAAAGGTGATCCGAATGCCTTCGTATTCGCCATATTGGGTGATTAAGATTCCCCCGATAATAGGCCCAAGCGCCATAGGCACCCGGCGCACAAAGGAATGCAGCGTTATCCCCATGGTGTGCTTATTGGCCGGAAGCGCCTGAGAGACCAGGCTAACTGCCGCGGGTAGGGAGATCGCGGACCACGATATAAATAGAATGGCTCCGATGATTACCGCTTGCCAGGTGGGGAATAACAAAACGATTGCATAACCGGCAATGGCCAGGAGGTTAAAGACAACTAAAGCTCTTTTATAACCGATCCGGTCGCTTAGGTATCCCCCGGGGAATGCATATAAAGCGCTCAATAGATTGTCCAGGCCGCTTAATAAGCCGATCGAGAGCGCACTCCCGCCGAGGGCCAGCAGATAGATCGGCAGGAATTGTTCAGCCATTTTCTCGCCCATTTCGACGAGCACAACCATCCCCAGGAGGCCTACTAAACTCTTTCGTAGGCCAAAAAAGTCAAAGAAGCCGAGGGTTTTTCGCTTTTGCAGAGCAAACCTCCATACTTGAGATCCCTCCCGTGAGTATAAAACTATTGGGATGTCTATAGGTAAGTGCAGGGTCTTCCTTGACACCGCAGCTCCTTTTCCCCCAGGTCTCGATTTTTCTGCTACATTCCCCCCTGTCTCTCTAATCTCATGTCCCTATCTCTGCCTTAAGGGGTTCCATGGTTCCTTCCAGCCATTTTTTTTCGCTTCCCAGCCCTCCAGTTGCCTTGCCGCCCAAGCCTGCTGCGGGTTTCGCCGCGGCTCCAAGGGCCCCTGCAGGTCCAGGCTTGCTTGGTCCGCAGGGTGGAAAGGTACCCGGATCTTTGTCAAGTTCCCATATGGCTGTGTCTCGAAATGGGTACTGGCTACATGGGAACTTGCCCCTTGACTTGTCAAGGTTCCAACAAGCTGTGTCTCGGAATTGGTTACTTCGGATCCGTTTTCTACATGTACTGAAGCTGTGTGTCGGTATTACAGTTTACATGTTATGCATGCCCAGCTCGGCCTTCCCCACGAAGGGGAGGGGTGCCCGCGAAAGCAGGTTGGATGGGGTAAGCTATCGGAGTTCTGTACGGGCGCAGCCCTGCCCCGAGCGAAGCCGAGGGAATTCTGCGTCCCTGCGCCCAAGCTCTTGAGCCCAACACCATGCTCCCGATCTCCCTTGCTCCCAGCTCCCCAGCCCCATGCTCCCTTGGACGCCTGCCTTCATGGAGAATCGTTACCCGGCGTAGCCGGGTAGATTTCTCCCGCGCAGCGAAGCTGCGCATGGCATACTCTATGCACTAACCCTTCTGTCATGTCAACCATTTGCTTATTGACTCGGCCTTTTGATTCGCTGTATATTGGACTTCACGATGCCCTAAAGTCCAGCAACGAGCTAGTGGTTGCTGGGTTTTTTATCGCAAAAAGCACGTCCATTTATCCTTGCAACTCAAGGACTTGGGGTGCCATGCTCCGGGCGAGCCAAATTCAATAGCAGAGAAAGAGCGCCAGTGCTGAACGAGAAACTCATCGATCAAATCGTCGGGCACGATAACAATGAGCCTGACCGAGACCATGAGCGGGATCATCCCGCCATCACCCGGCTCATCGAGCTGGGCCGCAAGCAAGGCTACGTCACCATCGACGATATCCTTAATTTCTTCCCCGAAGCCGAACGCGACGTTGACAAGCTGGAAGAGACCTTTGCAGCCCTGTTGGGCGCCGGGGTCGCCTATGTCGACGACCCTGAGCTCATCGAACCCAGCGAGACTGAACTCAACCTGGATGAAGACGTCGAAGAGGATGAAAAAGAGTTCAAGCGCCTGCAGGAAGCCGACGACAACTATTTAGCCAATATCGACACCGATGACATGATCGGCCTCTACCTTAAAGAGGTGGGGCGGGTACCGCTGCTCACCGCCGTGGAAGAGGTGCAGCTGGCCAAGCGCATCGAACGCGGCCGCATCTCACGCCAGGCCCTTGCCTCCGGCCGTTTCCATGAGGACCAGCGCCCCAAGCACCGCCACCACATCGAAGATGGCTGGGCGGCCCGCGAGCATCTCATCACCGCCAATTCACGCCTGGTGATCAGCGTTGCCAAGAAATATATGGGCCGTGGTGTTCCCTTCCAGGACTTGATCCAGGAGGGCAACATCGGCTTGATCCGCGCCGCCAAGAAGTTCGATTACCGGCGCGGCCATAAATTCAGCACCTATGCCACCTGGTGGATCCGCCAGGCGGTCACTCGCGCCATTGCCGACCAGGGGCGCACCATCCGCGTGCCGGTCCACATGGGCGACCAGATCAATAAATTGCTGCGCATCCAGCACCAGCTCACCCAACGGCTGGGGCGCGATCCTTCAGTGGATGAGCTCGCTGTAGCCTTGGACGTGGTGCCCAAGAAAGTGGAGAACATGATCCAGGTTGCCCGTCGCCCGCTCTCCCTGGAGACGCCTACCGACGACGAGGATGATTCTGTGCTGGGCGATTTTATTCAGGACCATGAAGCACCGGCCCCTGATGATTCGGCTACCTACAACCTGTTGCGCCAGCACCTTGGCGAAGTGCTGGATGGCCTGCCTCCCCGTGAAGTGCGCATCCTACAGTTGCGCTATGGGCTGTTGGACGGCCAGGCTTATACGCTGGAAGAGGTGGGCAGCAAGATGGGCGTCACCCGCGAGCGGGTGCGCCAGATAGAGGCCCAAGCCCTCAGCCGGTTGCGCCACCCGGTGGTAGCCAAGAAGCTCAAAGAGTACCTGGGGGAAGCTTAGTGGAAAAGAAAGAGGCCTAAC
>DATBWP010000029.1:0-3377 GCA_036514735.1 Anaerolineales bacterium | reverse complement strand
GAGCTTGGCGGTGATGATCTCCTCGCGGGTCAACGACCCGCGCGCCGCGGAGCAACTGGCCGTGCTGGTGATCCTGCCGATCCTTGCTTTGTTTATCGGGCAGTTCGCGGGAGTGCTGGTGCTTAATCAGAACTTATTGCTGCTCATCACTGTGGCCCTGGTGCTGGTGGACGCCGCCCTGCTGTTTTTTGCTACGCGCCTTTTCCAACGCGAATCCATTTTGACGCGCTGGAAGTAAAACTGTGATTTGTCAATTGGTCGCTTGGTGAATGGGAAAAGAATGAATCTGCGCGCTCTACTTGGTTTAGCCGGATTAATGGCTTTGGTGATGGCTACACCCGCGTCCGCCCAAGCGCCTGAGTTGGTCCTGAGCCTGAGCCGCGATTTTGGTTACGGCGGATTCGGTAACGAGATTGAAGGCCTATTCTCTTTGCACGCCACCGGCCCGGATGATCTGGCTCGGGTTGATTTTTACTTGGACGATAGGCTTATGGTTTCCGTCAGCGCACCGCCTTTTGAGGTTCAATTTTCAACGAGCACTTATGCTTCCGGCGAGCACCGTATGTCTGCGCGCGGGTTCACCTCTGGGGGAGTTGAGTTGCGTTCCAACGAGCTTGTGCGCATTTTCCTGACCAAGGACGAGACTGGCCAACAGGTGGTTGGCTTGGTCGTTCCACTGTTAGCCGGCATCGCCGCGGTGGTGGTGATCATGGCCTTGATAACCGTGTTTTTTGGCCGTAAAGCAGGTTTCAAGGGCAGCTACGGCGCGCTGGGCGGCACGGTGTGCGCTAACTGCGGGCTGCCTTTTTCGCTGAGCTTTTTCGCGCCGCGCTTGGTGGTAGCCAGGCTGCAGCGCTGCCCGCACTGCGGATCATGGGCGCTGGTGCGCCGCGCCCAGGCGCAGGACCTGGCCGCGGCCGAAGCCCGCTGGCGCGGCGACCAGCCTGCGGCGGTCAGCGGCGAAGACAAGGCCCGGCGCGCTCGCCATCAAATAGACGATAGTCGATATGAAAATTAGGGGCGGAAACGGTTAATTAACTTCGAAGCGGCATCTCTGTCTGCCGTGGGAGCTCCGCCAGCCGGACGCGGATTTGCGCCTCGATGAGCGCGAGGTCCTCCGGGCGGCTGATGATGTTCAGCGCGTTGGTGTCAACCCGCAGCACCGGCACCCCCTGGAAATAATTGTCGAAGAAGTCTTCGTAAGCTTCGTTCAACGTAGCAATGTATGCCTCTTCCATGTTGCGCTCGTAGGTGCGGTCGCGTAGCGCGATGCGTTGCATGAGCACCTTGGTGTCCGCGCTCAGGTAGACGACCATATCTGGCCGGGGGATCTTCTCAGCGAGCGCGTCGTGTACGTTATGGTACATATCCAATTCGTCGCCCTCCAAATTGATGCGCGCGAACAGGGCGTCCTTGGCAAAGGTGTAATCGGTGATCAAGTCCTTCCCGCCGGCGAGCAGTTCGGGCACGGCCCGGTTCTGCTGGTGATAGCGGCTGAGCAGGAAAAAGATCTGGGTCTGGAAGGCATAACGGGAGCGGTCTTCGTAAAATTTGGTGAGGAAAGGATTTTCCTCGAAGACTTCCAGTAACAACTCAGCTTGGAAGGAGTCTTGCAGTAAACGCGCCAGGGTGGTTTTGCCCACACCGATAACGCCCTCAATGGAAAGATACATGGGATGAGGATACCACGGGGAATAAAAGTGATTAGTGAGCAGGGAGAAGTGATTAGGAAAACCTGATGCCTGATGATTGCCTGATCCTAGATTATCTAATCACTATTCACTGTTTCATCGTTAAGTTCTATAGCATAAAACAACTCCCAATGCTATATTCTTACCCAGAGGACTATGCCATGAAACGATTCGCACTCATTCTGCTTGCCCTGGCCCTGGCGCAGAGCGCCTGCGCGTTCTCTGCGGAGCCGACCCCTACCGAGATCATCCTGCCCACCGAGCTACCGACGCAGGTTCCTACAAGCACCTCCACTGAGACCCCCCTGCCACCGACACCCACCGAGGCGCCCAGCGAAACTCTGGCACCCAGCAATACCGCCGTGCCCAGCGAAACCCCCAGCATCACGCCTACCCCCACCCAGCCACCCTTCGACCCTTCCGCCTCCTACGGGGCGCCGACCATCTTTGACAACATGGACACGGATCGCAACTGGGCCGGCAGCAGCGGTCTGCCGGATGACGCCAACATCCGCCTGGCTTTGGGCGGCGGCAAGCTGCATGTGACCGGCAAACAAGCCAATTGGGATACCTGGTGGTTTACCGCTCCGACGCCCAGCGATTTCTTCGTCCAGATGAAGGTCGAGACGGGGAATTGCACCGGCAAGCAGGCCTACGGCCTCATCCTGCGTGGCCCGCAAACAGAGGGCTCCGACGCCCGCGGCTACATCTTCACCTTTTCCTGCGATGGTTTCTATCGCCTGGATCGGTTGGACGATACCGCGCCCTATACGAAGGTGGAGCTGATCGGCTGGACCCGCTCTGAGCGCATCAACGCCGGGGCCAACGAGACCAACGTGCTCGGCGTCCGCATGATCGGCGCGGATATTGCGCTGTATGCGAACGGCTACTTCATTGCAGACAAGGATGACGACGAATACCTGGCCGGACGGTTTGGCTTGTTCGTAAACGCCGGCGACCCGGGCAACTACACCTTCAGTGTGGACGAGTTGTCCTACTGGGACTTGGATTAAACAGGGATCAGGTCTCAGGGGATTAAGGCAATCAGTAAAACGAACGAGCGCCGCGAGGCGCTCGTTTTTTGTTGAGCCAAGGGAGCTGCATGCGGCGCCTTTTTATGTCATTGCGAGGAGGGCGTTAGCGCCGCCCTTAGCGGCGCTGCCCGACGTGGCAATCTCGACAACTTTGTTGATGAGCAAACTGCCATCGGCGTCAATTTTCATCGCAAGTACTTTGAAAATTAAGGCCCGTTTCTGAGATTGCTTCGCTTCGCTTGCAATGACAGACAGGCGAGACTAAGACTCGCTCCTGTGAGACGCAAACGTAGATGGTGTTCATCGGAAAAAAAAGGCGCCGCGCGGAGCCTTTTTTGAAAACAATCCGAAACAACTTTACTTCCCGCTCAGCTTCTCCAGTTCGTCCACCATCCCGGAGACCACATCGAAGCCGCCCTGCCAGAAGGCCGCATCGCGCATGTTGATGCCGGCGCGGGTGAGGATCTCTTCCGGCGAGCGCGAACCGCCCGAGGACAGCAACTCCAGGTAGCGCGGCTTGAACGCGGCGCCCTCCGCCCTGTATTGCTGATAAAGGGCGAACACCAGCAATTGGCCGAAGGAATAGGCATACACATAGAAGGGGTAATAGAAGATATGGGGGATGGAGACCCATTCCCATTTGAATTCGTCT
>DATBWP010000028.1:0-2691 GCA_036514735.1 Anaerolineales bacterium | reverse complement strand
CAGAAATTACATTTGGAGTCAACCGAATCAAAGGAGTACTCAATTTAGCACGGTTACTGAGCATCTGTGACGCACCCATTAGAATTGCGGTTATTATGGCGCGATCACCGATATTTTTCCTTGTATTGTGCTTGTCGCATGAAGGTACCGTAATAGAATCACAATCAAAACCAGTAAACATCATTTGTGGCGGCGCGTGTTCACGGCCATTAGGTCCAGGGGCACCACAGTAATAACATGGCTGATTCCTTGAGTAGTTTTTTAGTTTCATCAACAGTTACCTTATGTACATTCTTTTATACGAAGCACCCAACGGCCAGCGTTACCCGCAAGTGGGCGAGACGAGATAACACCATTTTAACGGAATCCGCTTGAAGCCACGCAAAGCGCTTGAAAACGCGCAGACTCCCACCAGTCGGGTGCACGCTGTGTTGGGCAGCGTTACTATATTCCTTTATTCTCTCCGCAAGAGTTCATCTGGCGTCGGCTTTTGGAAAAATTCAATCCATGGATTCACCATCTCGACAGATATGTAGAAGGTCTCTTGTGAAGGTTGTGAATTCCTTTCCTCGAGTCTCCTAAATAGCTCGTCTTTCGACACATCTAGAAAATGGACTTCACTACTGGCACCAAGCTGCTTCGCCCGCAACCGATAATCTTCACGTTCTTCCCGTGCCCAAAAGCCGAAATCGAGGATTACATTCACTCCTAATTCAAGCGCTCTACTTGCTATTTTCCAAAGCATGGCCTCGATCAATGTATGCCTGGCATCGTGGTCGGGCTCTTTTGCATCTTGACCAAAAAGTAGCACATGCCACTCATCAGTTGTCAATCGGAGTGCCGAACACTCCCGTTCAAGCTTTCTCGCAAGCGTCGTTTTCCCCGAAAAAGGAAGTCCAACCATCAAATGGAGAGTTGCCAAAATTTTACTCCTGATGTTTCTTATAGCTGCCCAACGGCCGCGGATCAGCCGCCCGCCGATGGTTGGGATGGATGACCTATTTTCGCGCATCTTCGATGGCAAGACACGATGCTCTTGATTGGCAGCTAGGCGGGTCGGCTGCATGCGCTTGTTATTAGAATGTCATTGCCTGCCTCGCCCGCGAGGTAGACGAGTGGGCACGGTCGGTGCTATCCTCGTCGCTATTCGATGTGGGACGGGGGGCGCACCGAGGGGTGGGGAGCGCGCGGGCGAGCCGACGCCGCCCATGGGATGGTCTCTGGCCAAGCCCGCGTTGTTACTTGGCTCCCCTGTCGTACCTCTCATCTGGGAGACCCTTTGCGGTCAGTCCGTGTCGGTAGGTGAAGCTTTCAGCCCGAAAATCCGTTCCCACCCCACCATGTTCAAGGAGTGTAGCATGAACGAATCGGCTCCCCTCATCATCGAACGTTATCTGGCCGTCGACCTGCACAAGAATTACGTGAGGTGGGCGGCGTCAATGCCCGGCAGGAAGTGGTGCTCTCGCCGCGGCGCATTGAGTTGAACGCCTGGCCGCGCTGGGCGAAGGCGAACTTGAAACCGACCGATGCGCTGGTGGTGGAGTCCACCTCCAACGCCTGGGACTTCTACGACCAGGTCGCGCCGCGGGTCGGCCAGGCGCTGGTTGCCAATCCGCGCCTGGTGAAACTCATCGCCAGCGCGCGGGTGAAGACCGACAAGATAGATACGCTCGCCTTGGCCAAACTGCTGGCGGCCAACCTCATCCCCGAAGTCTGGGTGCCGCCCATCGAAGTCCGCGAAGCGCGCGGTCTGCTGGCGCATCGGCGGCGGTTGGTGCGCAATCGCACCATGGTCACCAATCGCTTGCAGAGCGTCCTGCAGCGGCACAATCTGCCCGCGCCAGCCGGAGAACCCTTCAGCGCCGCCAACCGCTCGTGGTGGGACAACAAGTTGCCCGTTTCCGCCACGGGGCGGCCGTGTGCGGCAGGATCTGGCCACGCTGGAGCACCTGGCCGGGCAGATCGCCGAACTGGAGGCCGAAGTCGCGCGGCTGAGCATCAGCGCCCCGTGGGCAGAGCAAGTCCCGTACGTGATGCAGCTGCCCGGCTTCAGTGTCCTGCTGACGATGACCGTGCTGGCCGCCGTTGGCGACGTCCGGCGGTTCGCGCACGCCAAGCCACTGGTGGGCTATGCCGGCCTGGGCGCCAGTGTGCATGACAGCGGCGGGACGCATCGCACGGGGCGTATCACCAAGACGGGCCGGCGCGAACTGCGCTGGGCGCTGGTCGAAGCCGCCTGGAGTGCGGTGCGCTACATCTGCCCCACCGCAGGTGCGGGTCACCCGTACTGGAAAGCCGAGTTTGAGCGGCTGGCGCGGCGCATGCCGGAGAACAAAGCCATCGTTGCCATCGCGCGCAAACTGCTCGTGGCGATCTGGTATGTGTTGACCAAGCACGTCGCCGATGAGCACGCCGAGGTCAAGATGATCGCCACCAAACTGATGCGCTGGGCGTGGCAATTGAGCGACGAACAGCGCGGCGGACTGACCAGCCGACAATTCATCCGTTATCGCCTGATGCGGCTGAAGCTGGGCGATGACTTGACGCACCTGAAGTACGGCAACACACTTGCACCTGCGCGCAAGTGCAGGTGTGCCGCGCCGGATCGCTTCGGTCGAGTAGTTGCTGGCGCTAAAGCCGGAACTGCGCCCGACCGGCTGACGACCGACCGGGCGGGCGAGCCCATGAGCG
>DATBWP010000027.1:0-2373 GCA_036514735.1 Anaerolineales bacterium | reverse complement strand
GCCAGAGCTTTGGCTGCCTTGGCCAAAGAGGACGTTCCCGATTCGGTGTTGCGCGCCTATGGGCTTGAAGCGCTCAAGTTTGGCACTGACTACATTATCCCCAAGCCTTTCGACCCGCGCGTCTTACTGTGGGAAGCACCCGCAGTGGC
Source organism: Anaerolineales bacterium (assembly GCA_036514735.1). Taxonomy (GTDB): domain Bacteria; phylum Chloroflexota; class Anaerolineae; order Anaerolineales; family UBA11579; genus JAMCZK01. The sequence goes on along the minus strand of DATBWP010000027.1, from coordinate 2,224 downwards.
CGAGGCTGCTATGCGCAGCGGGGTAGCCCGCGTGAAGGTGGATATCGAAAAATACCGCGAAGAACTGGCCGCCCGCCAGGGCAGGGGGCAGCAAGTGCGCCAATACTTTATGAACCGCGCCAAGCAGCTTAAGAAAAAGAGGCGCGTGGTCTTTCCGGAAGGCGAAGAAAACAAGATCCTGCGCGCCGCCGCCCAGGTGGAAGAAGAGGGCATTGCCCATCCCATCCTGATCGCGCGGCCGGAGGTGATCGAGGCGGAGCTGCGCTCATTAGGGTTGCGCTATAAACCCGAAGTGATCGACCTGAGCAAGTTCCCGCGAACCGATGCCTATACCCAGGAGTATTACAAGACCCGCCAGCGCCGCGGAGGAACCTTGGCCAACGCCAGGAAACAATTGCGTGACCGCAATGTGTTCGGCGCCATGATGGTGAAGATGGGCGATGCGGATGCGATGGTGTCCGGCTTGACCTTCGATTACCCCGAAGTGATCCGGCCCGCGCTGCAAATTCATCACACCGCATCCGGCATCAAGCGCGCCTGTGGCGTGTATATCGTGATCGTCGAGGATCGCGTCTACCTGTTCACCGATGCGACAGTCAACATCGACCCGGACGCCGAAACCCTGGCGGATATCGCCGTGTTGTCCGCCAACTTTGCCAAACAGATCGGGTTGGACCCGCGGGTGGCTTTGCTGTCCTTCTCCAACTTCGGCAGCACGCCGCACCCCTTCTCGGAGAAAGTACGCAAGGCAGTCGCCTTGCTGCAACAACGCCACCCCCAACTGGTAGTGGATGGCGAGATGCAGGCGGATACGGCCGTAGTTGCCGACATTATCGAGCAGCGCTATCCTTTCAGCCGGGTGAAGAACGCCAATGTGCTGGTCTTCCCCTCGCTGGAAGCCGCTAACGTAAGCTACAAGCTGCTCAACCGGTTGGGCAAAGCCCAGACTATCGGCCCGATCCTGTTGGGATTGGGAGCGCCTATCCAGGTGTTGCAGACCGGTGATGAAGTGCGCGACATTGTGAATATGGTCGCCGTGGCCGCGTTGGACGCGGCGGAACGCGTGGCCGGCCAAAACAACAAGAAACCGGTGCGCAAAGCAAAGCTGGCGCAAAAAGCGGCGGTCAAGACCAACGGAAAGCGCGGGCGCTAATCACCGCGCAGTCAAAAAAAACAAACAGCAAGGGCGGGCTTTACCCGCCCTTGCTGTTTGTTTAGTTACAATTGCTGGCTGGTTCCTTTAATGAGCAAACCCACCCGCATCCTGTTCGTGTGCCTCGGCAACATCATTCGCAGCCCGCTGGCCGCCCGGCTCTTCGAACGCGCTGCACAGGAGGCGGGTGTTGACGACAAATATGAAGTCGATTCTGCAGGGACGGGGGATTGGCATAAGGGTGAAACGCCGGATGAGCGCATGCTGCGCACCGCCGCCCGGCGCGGCTTCAAATACACTCACCGGGCGCGGCAGTTGAAACCAGCAGACCTGGACGATTTCGACCTGATCGTCCCCATGGACCTGGAGAACAAGGCCGATATTGAAGCTTTGGCCCGCAAACCCAGCCAACGGGCAAAAGTGTATTTACTGCGAGAGTTCGACGCGCAGGCGGATGGGGCGATGGCCGTTCCCGACCCCTGGTATGGCGGGCCCAGCGGATTCGAGGATGTTTACGACATCGTCGAGCGCAGTGTGCGCAGCCTGCTGGACAGCTTGGAAGCAAGCCGTCTGGGGAAGCTATGATCCCCAGCGCGGTGGGCGCCTGGCTGCGCCAAGCCGGGCACGGCGAGGTGTTGCGCAGGCAGCCGGTGGGTGGCGGCTGCATCAATAACGGCTCCCTCCTGGAAACGGCGAACGGCGCCAATTTTTTCTTGAAGACGAACCGCTCCGCTCCCGAAGAACTGTTTGCCCGCGAAGCGGAGGGTTTGCAGGAGCTGCGCAAAGGCGGCGAACTGCGCGTCCCGCAAGCTTATGTGTGGGGCGCAGACTATTTTTTGATGGAGGACCTGGCACCCGCACTGCGAGCGGCAGATTATTGGGAAGAACTGGGGCGCGGATTGGCCAAAATCCATGGCCATACCAGCCCGCGTTTCGGCTTCGAACACGATAACTACCTGGGCAGCACGCCGCAGCCCAATCCATGGACGGCGGATGGGTATGCCTTTTTCGCTGAGCAGCGGCTCGGCTTCCAGGCGCGGCTGGCCAGCGACACAGGCGGGCTGACGGGCA
>DATBWP010000026.1:0-2916 GCA_036514735.1 Anaerolineales bacterium | reverse complement strand
AGAGAGGTCGATATGGACCTGGGTCAGTTGCCCGTCGTATTTCTCGATCCACGATTCGATCTCGTGCTCCGCACCGTTTTGGGTGATGTAGCTCAAGGTGAAGCGCACGTTGCAATCTGGGCTGTCTCCGTGGCAGCCGAGCCAGGCAGTGAAATGGTTACCACTGGTTACCTCGAACAGGGGATAAACACCGCGGATGTAGCCGTCTTCATCGTGGTCGGGTTGCATCCATAGGCCGGGCTCATCTTCGTGGCGCGTCTCGAGGTTGGGTGCCAGGGTGGGGATGACAAACCCAAGTTTCCCGCTGCCGCTGCCGGGGCAGGGCAAAGCGCCTGCTCCGCTTCTCCAGGAAGCCAGGCAGGCATCGGCGGCAAAATCAAACGCCAGGTCGCGATTTACCTGGCTGGAAACCAGCAGTTTGAAAGAGATGGGAGTTTTACCGCTGGTCGACAACCCAAAACTTTGGCCGTCATCGCTGCGGAGTAACCAGTCGCTGGTGTAAGACCCTGGGTTTGTTGGCGAGCGCATCGCGATGGCAATATCCACGGTGCTGCCCGGGTTCACTCTGCTCTCCAGGAGGAACCGGTTCTTATTTGCCATGTTGGTGCCCGCGCTGAACACGAGTTCGTAATCGTCCGTCCATGCGCAGGTGCCAATATTCTTGATCCGCCAGATCTTGGTGAATTTCTTGTTTGGCGCCATGAAAGTGCCTTGTGGAATGGTGACATGCGCAACTAACTCGGCACGGTGGCACGCCGCCTCGGGCGTATTGGTCGGGTTGGGCGTAGCTGTCTTGGTCGGCGTATTGGTCACCAGCGGGGTATTGGACGGTGTGGCTGTGTTGGTATAAGTGGCGGTAACGATCCACGGCGTTTGTGTGGGCGCTTGGGTTTGGCTGGCGGTGGCGGTTATAACCCAAGGGGTCTGGGTAGGCGCCTGGGTAGCGCTGGCCGTGGGCGCAGAAGCCGTAAGAGTGGCGGCCACCTGGGTGTTGATTGAGTTCAAATCAACCGTGGGGCTGGGCTGCGCATAGGGGATCGGCAAACAAGCGCTGAGCAGTACCGCAGAGAGGAGCATGAGGATCAATGGGTGGTTAAGTGTTTTCATTGTTGCATCCTGAAGGTTCAGCTTGAAGCTCACCTAAGGTTTACTGGTTTTCCAGCTCGGAAAATAGGGTTAAATGCCCTATCTTCATCCTTCCTCTTGTTAACGTAAAAGGAAACGGGAGGTTCCCGATGCCCAGCTATACGAACTGCGCACTTCAAGTTATAATCTCGAACTTCGGGGCGTGGCGCAGACCGGTAGCGCACTTGCATGGGGTGCAAGGGGTCGGAGGTTCAAATCCTCTCGCCCCGACCAAAAGAACTGCTTTTGGCAGTTCTTTTTCGTTAAAAACCTTCAGGTAAAATCGAGGCGCTGGTCATGCCATCCGCCAAACAACCGAAAGACCTTGGGTCAAATGCCTACCCTCCGCTTTAAACCCTCATGCACATCATGATGAAAAATCTTTTCCCATTCCTGTTGCTGACCCTCTCCCTGGCAGCCTGCCGCTTGGCCGCGGTAGCCCAGCCCACGGAAACCACACAGGCAGCCAGCCCTACCTTCGTCTTGGGCGCAGAAACCGTCGCCTCGGGAAACTACGAACTTACTTTGAGTGGCGAGGATATGGAACCGCGCGACGTGATCGTGCATATTCCGCCGGCCTACGACGGCAGCCTGAAGCTGCCGCTGCTCATCGTGCTGCATGGCGGCGGTGGCAGCGCTAAACAGATCCAGTAGTACGCCGAGATGGACTCCGCCGCCGATGAGTATGGCTTCGTGGTGGTCTACCCTAACGGTAGCGGCCGCCTGGGTGACAGCGTGCTTACCTGGAATGCCGGCCACTGTTGCGAGTATGCCCGTACCCACCAAGTGGACGACGTGGCCTTTCTAAGCTTGTTGATCGAGCGCATGCTCAGTCACTACTCCCTCGACCCGCAACGCGTGTACATCACTGGCATTTCCAACGGCGGCATGCTGGCTTACCGCGCTGGAGCAGAATTAGCACACAAAGTGGCTGCCATCGCCCCCATCGCCGCCACCATCGGCGGGCGGGTCTCGCAAGGCGAATTTGAGCTCGTGCCCGGCACTCCTGATGCGCCGGTTTCGGTGATCGCCTTTCACGGCCTGCTGGACCAGCATGTGTTGTATGCCGGCGGGGAGGCCCCGGAAGCCCTGGATGCCGGCAGGGTGGACCTTTCGGTTGAAGCCTCCATTGCTTTTTGGCTAAACGCCAATGGATGCAACCTGCAACCGGAGACCGAAACCTTGGCTGCTGGGAATATAGTCATCGATACGTATGGCGGCTGTGAAGCTGGGACCGAGGTCGTGCTGGTGACCATCGTGGATGGCGGCCACGCCTGGCCTGGCGCCCGTCAGCGCCTTGTCGGGGATGACCCCACGCGGGACATCTCCGCCAACGAGATGATGCTGGAGTTCTTTTTGGCCCACCCGAAGGTTAGTAATTAGTGAATTGGGATTAGTGAATAAGGAGAAGCTGGTCTAAATTTAAGATTGAATATTTGTGTTTACTTGCAACATGATGCATGCAGCCTAATGGCTAAATTTTTAATTGCCTAAGCGCCCTAAAATTCCAATTGACCAGTTCTAGAAAATTCCCCAATCGGCACCCGCGCCTTCTTCCATATAAGAGAGGTCCCAGAATTCTGTGCCCATCTGGATGTTGGTCTCGCGCTGTAGAGCGTCCGCGGCTTTTTGGCGGGTCATCTCCAGCAAGGCGGGCGCATACGGGCAAAAAGGCGTGGTCATGATCATGGTGACCATGGCCTTGTTTTCTTTTTCATCGATCTGTACATTACGCACCAGCCCAAGCTCCAGTACGTTGAGCCCGATTTCGGGGTCAACGACTTGGCGCAA
>DATBWP010000025.1:0-3813 GCA_036514735.1 Anaerolineales bacterium | reverse complement strand
AAGGATCAACAGATAGGGAGAGTCGAATAGCAAGCCCAGGCTGATTACTGCGCCGGCGAAGAGGGAATACAGGAAAAAATCCACGTTCGGCGCTGCGCGGCTCACCACGTTTTCCAGCGCCTGGCTACGCTCGTCCACGCTGAGCGGCCCAAACAGGCTGCGCTCTGCATGACGGCGGCGCGCCGCGGGGAGCTGCGGATCGTTTTCCGGCAGGGTATTTGAAGGAGGTAGATTCATATGGTAAAAAGGCGGGAAGCTTACTTGCGAGGTATTATACAGGAACACTTATCGATGGTTCATCGCTTGATTACGAGACTTAATCCTCGACTTATGTTTTAAAGTGGGGCATTCTGCCAATGTTGTTTTTTAAAACCACCGCTGTCCATAAGCTTTATGGGCTTGTCAAGTTATATCGAGGGCTGTGTATCCGTGTATACATAACCATATGGCAACTTTTCACCAACGATCAAACAATGCGTCCTGCCTATGAAGCGTCCTTTCGGATTTAAACACATTTTGCAACTCGCCTTGTCCCTGGTCGTCGCCCTCGTGCTCTCTGCGTGTGCCTCGCTTGTGTCCCCCCAGCCGCCCGTGGTCCTCGAGGCCACATCCTCACCAGTAGCTACCGCAACTTCGCCAGCACCACTGGTTCTGCTGGTGGCGCCGCCACAGGCGGATCCCGAAATGTCGACTGCTGCCGCTGAGGTGGCAACAACTTACGCTTCTGGGCAGCAGATGCGCTTCGAGCAGCGGGAGATGCTCGACCCCGCGCAGCTCCCAGCCGAATTGGCCGTCCTTCTGCTTTTAGCGCCGGACCCGGGGGCGGCGGCGCTCGCCGCTGCAGCCCCACAAGCCCGGGTGATTACTATCGGCTATACACCCGAAGCGCAGGCTTCTAATCTTGTAGCCTTGCCTTTAAGCGAAGGCGCGGATGGTTCGATTGCTTTTATTGCCGGTTACATCGCTGCACTTGCCGCCGAGGATTGGCGCGCTGGCATGCTTTACACCTCCGCCAGCGCATCCTGGGTGGATGATTTCGTGGCCGGCGCAGAGTATTTTTGCGGCGCTTGTATCCCCATCGCGCCACCTCAGGCGGACCTCCCCCTGGCTGTACAGGCTCCGGATGCCCAAAACTGGCAGGCGGCAGCCGACCAGTTGCTGGCCAGCCAAATACGCGTGGTCTACCTGGCGCCTGAATTGGAGGCTGGTGGGGCTGGCCAATATCTGGCCGGTTTTGGCGTTTTGCTCATTGGGACAGGGGCTCAACCCCAAGAATTGGCGCCCAATTGGCTGGTCAGCGTGACCGCGGACGCGCTGCCTGCCTTACGACAACAACTGCCTCTGGCTTTGTCTGGTCAGCCCTTCGACCCAGCAGGTACATTAGGCCTTGTCGATATAAACGCCTCCTTGTTAAGCGAGGCGCGTGTCACCCACATTCAAACCGTGATTACAGATTTGCTCCTCGGCTATATCCAGTTGCCTCCTACCGAGTAAACATCCCAACTCCCGGAAAATATTTGCAGGTTCTTGCTTTGTAATAGGCTTCATGTTAGACTGCTTGCACCAAACTTGGGCGCAAGCCCTTTTATGAAAGTGGTATTGCACCCCAAACCCCCTGGAGGAGGAAGATCGGTATGAACAGAAACACGATTATCGCCCTGCTCGTAGTAGTGGTGATAGCCATTGCTGTCTGGCTATATCTGCAAGGCGGCGGGCAACAAGCAGTAGACTGTACGAGCGAAGACGTCCTGTGCGTGGGTTTCGTCACCGACGTAGGCCGCATTGATGACGCCTCGTTCAACCAGGCATCATGGGAAGCCGTCCAGCAGGCTGAGGCCGAACTGAACGCCACCATCGATTACGTCCAAACCACCAGCGCCACGGATTACGAAGCCAACATCCAGCTTTTCGTGGACGACGGTTATGACGTGATTGTGACTTCCGGCTTTGCCATAGGTGACACCACCCTGGCGATGTCCCAGGCCAACCCCGATATTTACTTCATCGGCGTGGACCAGTTTGTGGGCAACACCGCTAATTTTGCTGGTGTGCTCTTCCCCGAAGACCAGGCCGGTTTCCAAGCTGGCGCTTTGGCTGCCATGCTCACCAAGACCAACATCATTGCCGCCGTGCTCGGCACTGATCTGGTTCCTCCTGTAGTGGCCTTCAAGGAGGGTTACGAAGCTGGCGCTGCTTACGTGAACCCCGACATCACCGTGATCTCCACTTACCACCCCGGTGGTTTGGATGTGGCCTTCACCGACCCTGAATTTGGTGCAACCACAGCTGCCCAGGCCATTGACCAGGGTGCGGACGTGATCTTCGGAGCCGGTGGCGACACTGGTAACGGCGCCTTGCGTGAAGTGGCTGGCCGCGAAGGCCTGTACTGCATCGGCGTTGACGTCGATCAGTGGAACACCGTTCCGGAAGCCAGGCCGTGCTTGGTGACCAGTGCTGCCAAACATATCAAGGAAGCCGTGTATGATCTGCTCTCGCAGTATGCTGCGGGCACTCCGCACGAAGGTCTCTACTTCGGTGGAGTTGGCTTGGCTCCCTATCACGACTTCGAGTCTGTGGTAACCGCCGAGATGCAGGCTGAATTGGATGCGATCCGCGAGGGTCTGGCTGACGGCTCAATCTCCACAGGGTACGGACAGTAAGTTTCGACCTTTACAGAATGTTGTAATGAATAAGGCGGCGCTTTATGCGTCGCCTTATCGTTAAATGATGTGCGTGGCGGTGAATTACTTTACTGGATAAGCAAATCTAATTACAATGTAGTGCAGCATCCCTTCCAACAATGGAAAACCCCGGCAACCTCAGCCCTGAAAAAGCCAGCCAAAAACCACAAAGCGTCCTTGAGAGAATCTGGGCGGCAGTCTCCGTTCCGCTGGTGGCCGTGCTGGTGGCTATGCTGTTTGGCGCCATTATCATTGCCAGCAATGGCATAGATCCCATCAGAGCGTACGCATCTTTGTTTCGCGGCGCTTTTGGTGACATGGTCGCCTTTGGACGCACTTTGGAGAAGGCAACGCCGCTGCTCTTTAGCGGTTTGGCGGTCTCTTTTGCATTTAAGGCCGGCTTGTTCAACATAGGCGCCCAAGGGCAGCTTTTGTTTGGAGGCATCACAGCGGCCGCCATAGGTTTCGGCATCCATGGCCTGCCCACGGCGATTCATCTTCCTTTGGCCTTGTTTGGTGGCGCCTTGGCTGGGGCACTGTACGGAATTATCCCGGGTATCTTGAAAACCAGCACCGGCGCGCACGAAGTGATCACTACCATCATGCTCAACTACATCGCCATCAACATTACAGATTACCTGGCTGATGGTCCGTGGAAAGATACCAGCGCAAGTAACATTGTTGCCCGCACCCCGGCCATCTTGGATACGGCCGTCATTCCGCGGGTGGCCGAATTACCCCTTGGCTTCTTCCTGGCTATTTTCGTAGCTTTTCTCGTTTGGTGGGTCTTGGAAAAGTCTACGCTGGGTTTTGAGATTCGTACCGCCGGGCTCAATCCGCGGGCAGCCAAATATTCAGGTATTAAAGTCACTCGGATTATCGTGCTGACCATGGTGCTTAGCGGTTTTCTTGCCGGGATGGGCGGCGCGGTGGAAACCATGGGCGTGATCGGCAGGTATCAGCCTGGTTTCAATCAAGGTCTGGGTTTCGAGGGCATCACGGTGGCTTTGTTGGGAAAGACTCATCCTATTGGCAATATTTTCGCAGCGGTCTTGATCGGTGCGCTGAAGGCCGGCTCCAGCCTTATGCAGCGCGTGGGTGTCGATCCGGAGATTACCTCCGTATTGCAGGC
>DATBWP010000024.1:0-2499 GCA_036514735.1 Anaerolineales bacterium | reverse complement strand
GGTGATTCGTCGGAGTTAGGTCTTCAGATCACCGCGCCTAACCAGCGCATGCAGCCGACCGCCTACCGCGCCGCGTTCAATGTGTCCTTGCGCTTGTGTCGCATCTCTGGGCGGAGTAGACTTGCCGGTAGTCGTGTCCGGCCAGCAGTATAACCGTGTGGCAGTCGTTACTTGCCTGCCGCGTAATCTGGCGCAAAACGCCGGCGGCTGATGCGCGACCGTTCGGCGGCTTTCTTCAGAGACTGGCTATGAAGATTCTTATCTCCACGCTCGGTTCGCGCGGTGATACCCAACCCTATTTGGCGTTGGCAGTTGGCTTACAACAAGCCGGGCATCGCGTGACGCTCGTCGCGCCGCGCAGTTTTATTGAGTGGATTCAGTCGTGTGGCGTGAATGCACATCCCGTGCGCTTTAACCCGCAAGACGTGATGCAGACCATCAGCAAAAACAAGAATCCATTCCAAGCCATACGCATCATGCGCGAGGTTGTGAACACGGGCGTGATGGAGGCGCAGGACGATTGCTGGCAAGCGGCGCAGGATACAGATTTCTTGCTCCAGACCGGCACTGGGATGAACGCCTTGGAGATTGCCAGTCAGCGCGGCATTCCAGTGGCATTTGCGTATTTGGTGCCGATGCCACCGACCCGCGCTTTTCCCATGTTCTGGTTGCCGTTTCGGTTTTCGCTGGGTGGAGGCTACAACTATCTCACGCATACGCTCGTACGGCGCGTCCTATGGAGCAGCATGGGCGGGCCAACCACCAACCGCTGGCGCACCCGCTTGGGTTTACCCGCATGGCGCTCGGAATCGGAGATGCACAATTACGCCCGCAGTTTAGGCACGCCCTCGCTCTATGGCTATAGCCCCAGCGTTATCCCCAAGCCGTCGGATTGGGACGAGTATCATCATGTCACGGGCTATTGGTTTTTGGATGCTCAGCCTGATTGGCAACCCCCTGCCGATTTGTTGCACTTTCTGGAAAGTGGCTCGCCACCTGTGTACGTGGGCTTTGGCAGTATGGGCCATAAAAATCCAGAACGTCAGACCCACCTGATTCTGCGCGCGCTGGAACTGACCAGGCAACGGGGCGTGCTGTTGACGGGCTGGGGCGGCCTCACGCGCCTTTCCGCGCCGCCGAATGTATTCTTCGTGGAGAACGTGCCGCACGCGTGGCTGTTCCCGCGCATGGCGGCGGTGGTGCATCACGGCGGAGCGGGCACGACGAGCGCGGGTCTGCGCGCCGGAGTGCCGGGCATCATCACCCCGGGGGGAGGCGACCAGAGTGCGTGGGCCGACCTCGTGGTGAAGTTAGGCGTTGGCCCGCGCGCCCCCAGCATCAAAAGCCTCACCGCCGAAAAACTGGCGAACGCCTTTCACATCGCTGTGAACGATTCAGCCTTGCGCGCTCGCGCTGCCGCATTGGGCGAAAAAATTCGTGCGGAAAATGGAATCGCCCGCGCAGTAGAGGTGATTGAGCGCCATGTGGCACATTTCAGTCAACGCTGACGAGAGATGCCCTGAAGCATGCCGTAAGTGTATCGCTCCTAGTTGTTTTGTATGCGGCTTTGATTTCGCTACACCTCATGGAGAAACGGGGCGGGCTTTCGTGCATGTCGCGTGCCGCCGAACCAGCGCATGCAGCCGACCGTCTACCGCGCCGCGTTCTGAAGTGTCTGGCGCTTGTGTCGCACTTCTTGGGGGAGTAAACTTGCCGGTAGTCGCGTCCGGCCCGCAGTGTAGCAATGTGGTAGTCGTTTCTTGCCCGCCTTGTTGTCGGGCGCAAAACGCCGGCGGCTGATGCGCGCCGTTGGGCGGCTGCCTGAGCGAAGGACACCCTTCCTACAAGTTGATGTCCACACTCCCAAGCATTGAAACTCTTTCGAGGGTGACCGAAGCCCTTCTCGGCCCGCCCTTTGAATGGTGTCAGGTGACGGGCGGTAACGTAACTCTGGAAGATGCCAGCCGCTCTGGAGGAACGCCAGGCGGAGTCTATCAAATCGCTGAGTTTGCTATCTCCAAGTATCCCATCACGAATGCTCGATACCAGAAATTTCTGAATGACCCGCTGGGCTATATCGATTCCCAATGGTGGGAGTTCTCCGCTGAGGCAACCCAATGGCGCAAAGACCATCGAAGGCCTAGGCCTACTGCTTTCGGCGGCGCTGATTTGCCTCGGACTCGCGTGAGTTGGTTTGAGAGTGTCGCCTTTTGTAGTTGGCTATCGGCCAAATTGAAGACCGTGTTTGTGGAAGGATGCGTTCGCCTGCCAACCGAGCACGAATGGCAACGCGCCGCGATAGGTGATACCAGCTGGCCCTATCCCTGGGGCGAGCATTTAAGCGAAACCTTTGGCAATTATGGGGGCCAGATCGGACATCCGACGCGCGTGGGCCACTACCGTGACAGCAAAAGCCCATATGGTGTGCTTGACATGGTGGGTAACGTCTGGGAATGGTGTTTGACCGCCTGGGGTGCAGACGATAAAGATGTCGGTGGT